>DQUB01000035.1 GCA_015662475.1 Pyrodictium sp. | reverse complement strand
CAACACCTGTTATTCTTAGACCATAGCCGTCTTTTGTAGTCACATCGTATATGCCTTGTATCTTGCTACTCTTCCTCCTTATAAGACTCTTCATATAGTCTCTAGCAAGCTCGTGACCTTTAAATCTAGTGTACGCCTTGAGATTCTCCTCGTCAACCTCGATTATTTGGAAGTATAGGTGGACATGGACAAGCGAAAAGTCGCCAGTTATATCGTAGAGGGTTACCTCCATAACCCTACCAATAAGCTTTCTCGGATCATCTGCAGGAGTTGTGCCTAAAACAACATTTCCAAATACTGGTGGAGCTATAACCTCATACCATTTCTTCAACCTCCACTTATCTTTGACTGCACGCCTACTCACGACAATCACTCCCCACACTACCTAGACTTCTTCCCCTTTTCTCGCCTAGCCACCACACTCTACCTTTTATTGTTTCTTTCCACTCTCGCTCACAACCTCTATGGTCTTTAATGCTGCATAGAGAAACTCTAGAATCTCGTTAACGGTATTCCTCACACTTCCAAGCTTTTCTAGAGGAGCTTCAACCTCTAACACCAAATCACCATCTTCAACACGTTCGACAACACGTAGCCATGTGGGTGCAGTTTTATCATCTGGTTTCAAAGCTTCAACTACTGCTTGTGCTTTTTCACCCAAGCCTTTAACCCGCACAACAACCTTTATACAGGCCAAAGAGGGGGTCACCAACTACATTTTGCAGTGTTAAGTTTTACAAGTACGCTGTCAATAGGCTCAATACAGCCACTCTTGATAGAGTCTTTAAGCCATGCATACCCTCCTATCTCCGCAATAGTCTCTGCCGAGACGAGAAGACCTTCTCCACTTTCAACAGCAAGTACGGTTGTCGGACCAATATCTCCCAGGAGCCTCAATTGCCTCTCTAGAATGGCCAGAGGGGCCTCGGTATCCCCTACACGTGCTATTCTAAGCCTACCAACGCTCTCCTCTTTAGGCCTACTAGAGTGCCACTTCTCTATCTGCTCACAAATCTCCGGCTTAAGCTTGTTGTAAGCTAGTTTTGCTGCAGCCGCGATTTGGAGAGGTGTAGAGGCGAGTGGAGCTAAGTAGTGCGGACTTGTATATTCTAAAAAGCTGTAGAGTATGTAGGCTGCTTCTCTAAGATCTTTGAGGGGGAAAACTTCGCTATAGTAGGCGTAGCCTATCAACTCCGAAGGACGCCTCATAACCCTACTCTCCGCCTTGAGCTTCTCATAGAGCTTCTCGGCAAGAAGAGCTAAAAGGTCTTGATTAAGCTCGTTAACGGTTCGGCCTAAAGCTCTACGTAGCCTAGGATCAGATTCTAGAAACTCTTTAGCCTTTTCATACTCACAGCTCAAATCTGGAATGAAAGGAGCAATTGTCTCAGCTATAGCCTCTTCAACAGGTCTTGCAAACCATCTGAACAGCCTTATAGTAAGTTGACCTACAACTTTGTTTTCCGTCTCCAAGGCATCGATTAACTGGACCTCTAACCCTCTAAACTCAGCTCTTTTTCCAGAATCCAACCCCCTCCAATAACCAGCAATAATAGCTGGAATTCCAAGCTCACCAACAACCATGAGCTCAGAAAGTGTTGAAGCAACAAGTCCAGCTATACTGGTATCCTTGCTCGCTACAAGAGGAAATCTTGTAAGCCCTTTAGGCTGATCACCTCTTGCAAAAAGAATTGCCCCATAGCGAGGCTTCAAATCCTCAATAACTTCGACAGGATAGCCTAGATAGGCCACTGGCGCATCAAAATCTTCGTCTGGCAACAACGAAAAACTAACAACACATTCAACCTTATTCCTAGCCAGAGCCTCATAGAGTATCGAAGCTGCCAGTATGGAGTCTAAATCCGGATAAGCTTGAATAATCAAACACCCATAGTTTTTTATAATCGTGGCTAACTGGCTACCCACACCTTCCAAAATACTCTTAAGCTTCTCATGCTCACTAGACAATCTCTAGCCCTCCTCTCACAGCATAAGACAACACTCCAAGTTAAGCAATAGCACGTAAAAGCACTTCGATAAGCATACACTCTAAAACTCTCCAACTGTCCAATTCGACTACAATTAATTCTTACACGCAAACAATCATGGAAAGGATAAGAACGGTTTGAGCGAATAATGGTAAACGTGCTAGCTGCTATAGAGTATACACATTTTGCGTTTGCAGTAAATTTTGCTGTAAAAGTTAGATACAACCACATCTACACTCTACTTTTCTTCAAATCTGTAAAGGCCTCCAGCAACAATTAGCTTAGCTTTCTCTGGGTCATACTCCCAGTCTGGTGGGAGTTTGCCTACACGCTTATAGTACTTGACTAAGCGTCTTATTTTGGACTCTAAGTCCATGAGTCCCTTCTTAGCATGTGTATCCTTTGGATGTTCTTGTAGATGCCTTCTCAAATTCACAGCTTTTTGCAGTAGTCTAAACAGGTCCTCAGGCACCACCATCTTTATGCCATGTTCTTCTAAAACCTCGGTAATTGTTTTGCCCAGTATGGGTTTTACTAGGGGGATGCCAAACTGGTCTCTCAAGATGATACCTATCATGCTTGGTCCATAGCCTTTCTTCGCCAAGTCAACTATTATCTCTTCTATCTCCTCTGGCTCAAATTGTAGCCATTTGGGTACAGTCAGGCTAGCTGGTCTAGTTGAATGTGATCTACCCTTCTTCCTCCTCTTACCAGCCACTATATATCACCTCGTGGGGCGAGCGGGAGCCCATCTTATCCAGCTTAGGCTGAGGCCCCCGCTCCCTCCGGGCACGGCAAGGGGTATGCGATACCCTGTTTATAAGTGGCTCGGCCCCTCATTGACAAGCCATTCGCAAAAGCGTCGAATAGCTTGTGCTCGGTGAGAATAGCGGTTTTTCTCCTCAACATCCATCTCGGCAAAAGTTTTTGTTGAGCCTTTCGGAATGAATATTGGGTCGAAGCCGAAGCCTTTCGACCCTCTAGCTTCACGCGCTATTTCACCATCAACTCTCCCATAGAATACCTTCACACCCTCACTATACGCGAAAGCAACTACTGAGAGAAAGTATGCTCTTCTATCCTCAACACCCTCCATAAGCTTCAACAAGCCATTAACACCAATTGTCTTGTATACATAGCTGCTGTAGGGTCCAGGAAACCCTTTTAACGCTATGATAAAGAGGCCAGCATCTTCAACTATAACAGGTGCTTTCACATGTTGATATGCTAGAACTGCTGCATAAACTGCCACATCTCTAAGGTTATCACTCTGCAACTCTATCTTGGGAGCCTGTGTTGGGATTAACTCTACACCATACTCTCTAGCAACATGTTTAGCCTCCTCAACTTTGTGCACATTAGATGTTGCAAAGTATACTCTCATAATCCTACCCAAGAGCTAGTGCTAGATGGGCGACCCCATAATCTACATGCTCCAAACAGTACGCTGACGTCTAGCTTCTACATAGCGTCCCATTAACCTTATCTCATCAACTTTTGCAAGTATCTTGTCTGTGTAGTCGCCTGCAACACTACGATAACCATCAATAAAGGCTTGGTATATGCAGTCGCGGTGCTCTGGATGTGTAGACTCTAGACTTCTCAGGAACAAGTGGACATCAACTGCATGTTCTTTGATATCTCGCGTCTTTTTTGCAAGGCCAAAATCGATTATGAATGGTGTATCGTTGTTGGAAACAATAACATTACTTGTTGTCACATCACCGTGAGCTATGCCGGCTAAATGCAGTTTTGCAACATTCTCTCCAAGACGGTGAGCAATCTTGCGGACACGTTCACTACACCCTTCAACTTCTATAAGCTCTCTAAAAACTACACCTTCAACATACTCTATGATTATGAGCTTTTCGTTGGGGTCTACATAGAGTACGCTTGGAACGGTAACTCCTGCCTCTAATGCTGCAAGCATTGTTCTAGCCTCCTCAACAGTTCTTTCATAGCGTAGTCGTTCGTCTAGAACTCTATGTCTATAGTCTTTCGCAATCCTCTTCTTAGCCAACGCTTTCATGCCAGCAAACTCGATCAGGTATAGGTAGGCTTCAGCACCCTTAAACACAGGTTCTATCTCCATGGCACTGGCACATCGTCTACTCTCCACCTTTGCCTCACCACCGAGTCGCTAACAGCAATTGTTACGTTGGAGAGAAAGTTTAGAAGGCCAACCCAAGCTATCATAGCCCCATTATCGCCTGCAAGAGAGGGGGGAGGAGCACCCCATCTAGCATTATGGTATCTAACCATCATGCTTATCTTCTCGCGTAAAACAGGGCTTGCCGCAACACCACCAACAACGATAACCTCTCTCTTACCTGTATGCGCAAGACACCTCTCCGTAACCTCGACAACAGATGAGTAGGCAACCTCTCTCAATCCCAAACAGACATCAGGTAATCTAGCACCCTGCTTAACAGCACGCAATGCTGCTGTTAAGAGGCCGGAGAAGGAGACATCTTGTCCCTTCACAACATAGGGTAGCTCATATGGTTCATTTGCCTCAAGAGCACATCTATCAACTTGGTGTAAACCATCAACTATGTAGGGAGGTGCTAGCCCAACCTCACGAGCAAATGTGTCGAGAAGGTTCCCCAATGCTATGTCGAGAGTTTCGCCAAAAACCCTATACCTGCCCTTAGCATATGCCACAACTACAGTATTGCCACCAGATACGTACAACACAACAGGATCTCTAAAACAGGTTGCAAGACGCCCAATCTCTATGTGAGCAACTGCGTGGTTTACAGGGACTAGAGGCTTACCATAATATGCTGCTAAACTCCTAGCAATAGTAGCTCCAACACGAAGACATGGGCCTAAGCCAGGACCCAGTGCAACTGCAATAGCATCGATATCCTCTATACTTAAACCTGCAACACGCAAAGCTTCAGAAACAACTTCGGGCGCCACGCGAGCATGATGTGCAGCAGCTTCGCGAGGGTGTATACCACCCTTCTCGGGCGTATAAACATGGCGTACATTTGCAAGAATATAGGGTGGCTTAGTAGAAGCTATACCCACACCAAAAGTGTGAGCCGTAGACTCTATCCCAAGCACGTAAACTTCTCTATCGAAATCAACGTTCTTATACAGTTTTTGAGGATTGCACGAACTCTGTATGACTGCACTTACCACAATGCCACCTCGGTACAGGCCAGCGGTGAAACGCCATGAAGCTACCACAGCGTGGACATATCTTGTTCTTTCTCCTAATAGTGCCTTTCTCGTAGTCGTACTCGTAGAGTTTGTGTACATACAGTTTGAGCTCTTTACCAGCCATACCACACCACCCCTACTTCTTCTTCAAACACTTCTTCTCATAAATTGTCTTGAAAGGCTCTTGCTCAAATTCTTCTGGAAGCATATTCCTGCATATAATGTGTGCTGGCTCAAACTTTAATGCTCTCTCGAGAGAGTCGTATATGTGGGCTTCAACATGTGTTCTACCAACTCCATATTCAGTTTCTATTTTCCTAATGTACACTCTTTTAATGTCAACACCAAAAGCTTGTGCCAACTGTTTCCTCAAAGTCCTCCTCTCGGGAGTTGGCTTGCCCACATGTAGTATGATTAGCTCTAACTCTTTTCTCTTAATGAGGGGGTTATACCGCTCGAATACAAGGTAGGATTCGTAACCCTCGCCTAACGCTAGATCTATTCTACGCCCTTCCTTAGGCCTTAAAAGTTCTAATACTTGCTCGAGCGTGGGTGGCTGAGATGCCGACATACTCACCCCTAGCGCACCTTTCAATACCAGCCAATTAAATCTAACACTCACAGTATAGTTCAAAACAGGAGAGGAGCGTGAGAGCAGCCTCTCTAACACTCTCATCAACATCGACGACAACAACACCCAACATAGGCTGTCCATAGACCAAGAGTGTATGAGAGGGCAATTTTGCCGCTAAGTAGAGTGCTATTAGATCTTCTTCACCGTCAACAACTACGGCAGCAAACTCGTCTCTAAACACTAGTACGCGAGAAACAAGCTCATCTATAAGTTTCATCGCTCGATATGTTAGAGTTGAAGCAGGGTTTGCAACACGATAAACTCTATAGTCTTCTGGAGGCTTTGGACAAGCTACTTCACGCCTTGCACTCCTACAATCGTAAACTGCTATGCGAGGACGTAAACCCATTCTCCAAGCAACATTGGTTACAATATCTCCGACAGTAACATGGTCTTGTAGAGCAAGAAGCTGGTATGGAAGGTCTGGATAAACAGTTGAGCCCAAGAAGGGTTCTCTTAAACGTCTACGCAGCCAACTGGGCAGTATAAGCGTGCAGTTTTCAGCGAACACGCAGCGCATAGCGTCCAGGTTGTGTAAAACCAAGACGTTTAGCAACCTCCGATTTTTCTGGATCAACAACCACTATTGCTCCCTCCCAATCCTCACTAAGATCAGTAGAACCACATGCAGGACAACGTGTAGCCTCTCTCGGGACTAGAAATTTACACTTTCTACAAGCTTTGAAAGGAGCTCTTCTAACACGTCTAGCCAAGTCTAGACACCACCTCAACCAACCTTACTAAGTCTCTTTAACTCCTCTTCTACCCACTCCAGCTTACCCAGCAATGGCTGTCTCATGGTCAAGATTATCCTTGGTCTTGCTGTAGGCTCAGTGGGGAATGAAACACCAACAACTCTAGCTCTAACCTTATCACCTTTCTCAACAACCTGTCTAGTTTCTTCGATAATGTATCTACCTCCCCTCTCATCGAATAAGACGCGTTTATCGCTTATCTGGCTCTTGTGTAGAAATCCGTCAACAGGACCAAGATTTACGAATAAGCCTTTATCAGTAGCTCCAACAACTATACCCTCAACAACCTCTTTCACTTGGGGTTTGAATGATAGTACTTTGAAACGAGCATTATGGTATGTAGCTCCATCACCTGGTAGTATGCGGCCAAGCTCCTCTACATTGACATCGAATACCGTTATTATTATTCCAAGGTCTGGGTGGAGATAACCCTCGTAACGTTCACGCAAGACTTTAAGAGCAGCCTCTTTTAGTGGAAAGCCGAAGAGACTTGGTGGTATACGTACAACGTCTTCAACTTCGGCAACAATGTACAAGTAACATCACCCACACTACACGCTTAGGGAGCGCAGGAGAACGCTTGTTCAAAACCTAGTATTTTAGCGTAACTGGCATGCTTTAAAAAGGTAGATTACATTGCTATTGAGTGTGCACTAGCCTTCAAGTTCTAACCCGTGCCTCTCCCTCCTATAGTAGATGTTTGGTATGCCTTTCTCCCTAAGTCTACGTCTAAGCTCATTATCTGCTGTAACTGGCATTACATCATCATGTTCTAGTACAAACCTTAGGAATAGAGAATCTGGATCTTCACCCTCACGAGGCTTATAGTCTACAATCTTGCAATACCTCTTTACCAGCTCAATTGCAAATTTAGCAGCAATCCTACGCTTCGGCTTAGCCTTTGCAGCTAAACGTTCAAGCTCTTCAAGAGTCGATTTTAGAACTAAACATTTTGGCTTAGACTCTAAAACCCTCTCTATCTCCCCAAAAACGTCTACTCCTTCGTAAGCTAGCATCAGTATACTTGCATCTAAGAGAACACGCTTTAGTCTTTCACGACGCCCCAACCTATCAATCTCCACCGACCAAGCACCTGCCTAGAGATTGCTACACGAGCACCCTTCCAAGCTACAACAGGTCTCCTCAACACCACTTCTACCTCGTCTTTAGTAAGCCTCGTTATTATGCCAAGCGTTACAGCAGTACCTATAGTCAGCATTATCGGTTCTCTAAGGCGTAGCGGTTGAACCTTCAACAGCTCCCTTGTACCTATGACTCTCTCCAAGAGTCTATATTCTATCCGAAGAGTGTTTACCACCGGTGGTAGCTGACCAGGCTTCCCAACAACATTGCCAACTAGGTTATCTGCTTTGGTTAGTGAAGGATCTAACTTTGTCCCGATTGCTAGTAGGCCGCCAGGCTTCGCCTCTTCAACCTCTAGATTGCCAAACCTCAAACTTACAATCTCAGTGATTAAAGGCACATATTCAACTCTACCACCTGGCTTCTCAACACGAACACCAGGCCGTATCTCTATCTCATCACCAACCCTCAACACTCCCTGTATCAACGCACCTCCAATAACACCACCCTTTAGCTTATCTGGTGGAGTACCTGGTTTGTTCACATCAAAGCTTCTTGCAACAAACATTAGTGGTGGTTTTGTCGGATCTCGTTTAGGCGTTGGTATTAGAGCTTCCATTGCCATCAATAGAACGTCTATGTTAACCTTGTGAAGCGCGCTAACAGGGATTATTGGTGCTTTTTCAGCCCATGTACCCCTTATAAACTCTTTAATCTCATTGTAGTTTTTCCGCGCCTGCTCCGGCGTGACAACATCAACTTTGTTTTGCACAATAACAATGTTTCTAACACCAACAATATCCAGTGCAGCAAAATGTTCTCTTGTCTGCGGCTGAGGACATTTCTCGTTAGCCGCTATGACTAGGAGAGCTCCATCCATGAGAGCTGCTCCAGACAACATTGTTGCCATAAGCACTTCATGGCCTGGAGCATCTACGTATGAGACTTTTCTAAGCAGTTTAGGCACCGTACCTGCTGGACATTTCTCGGGACTAGGCTGGTATGCTTCAGGCTCCTCAGCCCCCTCACAATACCATATCTCACCCTCAGCATAGCCAAGCTTTATCGTCATACCTCTTTTCAGCTCCTCACTATGCCTAGCAGTCCAAACACCAGTCAAAGCTTGGACCAACGTCGTCTTACCATGATCAACGTGGCCTGCAGTGCCAATGTTAACCTCTGGTTGACGTCTTCTTTGAGCCTCAATCTCCTCTTTATCGATTATCGGTTTACCTTCAGCTTTACCCAGAACAAACCACCTCCAAGCCAGAGTGGTGGCAAGGCTAGACTATATCCCTTCCAGCT
>DQUB01000138.1 GCA_015662475.1 Pyrodictium sp. | reverse complement strand
AAAGCACGCCTAGAGCCTCTGCTTTAGCTCTTGCAGCCTCGCTTGACAGAATATCCTTTAGATTCTCAGCGATTTGGCGAGGCACTAGAGCATGTAGCGTTCCACCTCCAGCAAACACTACTGTTTCAGGAGGCACAGACACTCTTGTAGCATTGCCAAAGACCCTACGAGCAGCAACATTCAACAGCCTATAGACGCCGTAAACGGTAATGTAGTCTACAGCTAGGCTTGAACCAGCTAACACTCGAAGACGCTGTGTCTCGCGAATGCTAGCTTGCACACCACCAACATCAACTAAAACTAGAGACACACCTTCTCCAATATCGCGATCGTCTCTTCCACCACCTAGACGAGCTTCAAGATGCTCTAGTAGTCTACCTCTAGCTCTAAACCCAACAAACTTTGCAAGAGCCTCAGAAAGCTCTACGAGGACCTCCCTAGTAGCTGGCAAACCCCAAAGCTCAGACCAAAGCCTCCAAAGCTTTTTCGAGTCAACATCGCGAGCACCCTTATAGGCTATTTCGAGGGCCTTAACAGGGTCACCAACACCCAACCTATCAGCCAAAATGTTAGCCAGCTTCTTGGCTTGATTGACCACGCCTAGCTCGCCTACTACTCTACAAAACTCGTCCTCTTCTCCACCACACTTTGCAGCCTCTATAACCAGGTCTACAACCCTATCAAGACTCGAGGCAAACTGGTCACCTTTCCGAAGAGCGGAGCAGAGTATCTCAGCGATTACACCAGCTCTATCACCACTGGTAAGCCCTGCAATAGGCCCTTTAGCTACCTCTATACACTCCTCGGGTGGAGTATGGTGTTTCTCTACAAGGGCAAGCACTAGGTCTATAATGGGGCCTATGCCAGCATAAACATTCTCAAGCTCTCTAAGAGGCTCCAAAACATATCTTGCAGCCTCAATGCTCCTCTCAACATGCCTTTCATACTCTAGAGGTTTGCCAACATCATGCAACAAACTTGCAATCCTCAAAACATGCACAATGATAGGTGGTGTCTCAAGCCTTCTACGAAGAAGCTCTTCTACAGCAAACGAGTAAGCGATGGCTGAAGATAGAGAGTCGTGTAGTAGTAGGCTAGAGTGGTTTAGCCCTGGTCTCGTGTCTGCTGGCACGCTGTAGAGCAGGAGCTCTACTAGATCCTCTAACTTCTCCCTCTCAAACAAGTCTAGTAGTCTGCACATGCTATCGATTGCGGGTTTGAGTTTTTCAAGCCTCTCATCTCTAGGAGAAATCTGGTCAGCAAACTCTCTAATCTCTACATCCATTTTACCCTTCTTACACTCTACGAGCATGCCGTAGACTATACTGTAGATGTCCGGGTCCAAATCGACACTCTCATCAACAATTCTTGCAAATGCTGTTGCGAGATAGGATATAAATGGAGTGTATATGGCCAAGCCTTTGAAAGGACTACGGTTTAGAGGCCAACGGTAGATGTAGGATATTATGTCGCCCACACTCTCCAAGACAATGTCTAGCTTGATAGGGCCTTTACCTTCTCTCCTCCTAGCCGCGTTAACCTCCTCTACAAGCTTTACAAGCTCTCTTATAGAGGCTCTGACAACCTCTACAAACCTTCTCCACAAACTAGCAATAGACTCTGAGTCTAACGCAACAACATGGCTTGAAGCTCTACATCCAGCGTCAAGGCAGGGTAGCACTATTCTTTCAACGTTGAAATATTTAAGCGTTCTCTTAAGGGTTAGAGTACGAACAGGAACAACATTAGCTTTTGCAACAAGTTTAACAATTGTCACCTACTACCACCCGTAGAAAACAGCTTGTAGAGAAGCTCTTTGCATGCCGACCCTCTCGAACACGAAACCATGTATAGGATCCTGGCGTTGGATACTAGCTGGTAGAGCTCCAGGAGACCCTTAACATAGTCTCCTCCACCCCACTCTCTCAACACACTCTTAACATTCAATGCAATATTGCTTGCACTTTCCCGTCTTCCCCCTTCAATAGCCCTCTTTAACCTATTGACTAGCTCAACAGCCTTTCCAATCTCGTTGTCGCTAACCTCCACTACTGCCAACAACTTGTTTCTATCAACCTCGCCTTCCACCACAACATCTAGAGTCTTTGTAACAGCTAATCTTGGCATGACTCAATCATCCTCTTCCTTTCAACTTCATCAAAACATTTTCTCAGAGAGTAGTTGTTGAATGCTTCTCCAAGAGACCTTCTAAGAAGCTCGTGGAGGGGAAGTTTAATTCTAGACCAGGGAGCATATTCAACTCCAACAACATCGACACGCACAACTCCAAATTCTACACGTTTCCCAGTATCCTGCCTAACACGACATCTATACTTGAAAGCGCCTAGTAGCATTAAAGGATCACGGTTACAGTACAAACGCTTGTCCTGGGCTAGACCGTAGAAGAGTAAGCCTAGCTCGTCCATTTCAAGGTTTTGAACGAGAATCTCTCCCTCGAAAACAGCGTCTCTAGGTATAGCCTGCACAACCTCATTATGGTCAAGCACGACAACCTCACAGCTATGCCTCGAAACAAGTTTCAAATCGCCAAAATAGACTCGAGAGCCTATAGCCTCCAACCAACCACCAGCAACACTCATAATATCCTCCAACACGGTATAGTCAGTTCCTCTCACACGCTCTTCAAACACACTTTCACATCAAATCCTAGCATGCCTCCAACCATGAGCGCCAACCCCTGGAAGCGTCTTCAAGGCACCACTATCGTAGAGAAAGGCTGCTGGAACATGATCACCTGAAGAAGCAAGCTCAATCCTACTACGCACAGCACCCTTCAAACTAGAACCTGGTATAGCTGGTCTTCCTCTAACATTATAACATTCTTTAACTCTTATTGACCTTCTTT
>DQUB01000171.1 GCA_015662475.1 Pyrodictium sp. | reverse complement strand
TCCCATCAACACTAGTGTTGTTGTTGCAGGCGTTTATTCTGCCAGCAAGTTTTCCACTACGATCATTACATGGTTTCCCAGGCTTATCACCTGTTCTCTTCTCAACACCTCTTCGAAACAGCCTTAAAATCATGACCAACACCTTGCATGCTACTGCTTGTAGGTTTTTGTGTGAGCACGAGTAGGCGTTTAACGCCAATTCTAATGTGACAATCTAGATCTATTTATACTATCGTGTCTGCAGGTCTCATACCACGACTTGCAAGATAGTTTCTAGCCTCGGTATACATTGAGTGGGGTTGTGAATAGTACTTGTAGACTATTGCTGCTACATCTTTGTAGTATCTAATGCCTTTTGCGAGCATGTACTGTAGTATTACAGCTCTTCTGCCAAGCTCTTCTTCAACCCAATCCCAATCCTTACCCTTAGACTCCATTATCTCGCGAAGCAAAGTAGACTCTGAATGCTTTAGAATATGCTCATCTTTACGTGGATCCCATTCCACGATCAGCCTATAGTTGTTGTAGTCTACGATTTCCCATACATGTGTTACACGACGTACTACTCGAGGCCCTTCTTCAGATTCCATTATGACACGACGTATAAGCAATGCAAATCTCATTAAGGGTATGTAGGATGGTGGGATGTTCATTGGCGGGCTTGTAAGCCTTTTAACGGCAGCGTCTATGTGCTCTGCGTGAAGTGTTGTCATTCCACCATGACCTGTTGCCATAGCTTGGAAGAGAACGTAGGCTTCTTCACCACGCACTTCACCGACAATGATTATGTCGGGACGATATCTCAAGCTGATCTTAACGAGGTCGAATAGGGTTATCTCGCCAATCTTTTCAGCACCAATACCGTAGCTGGGTCTAGCTACAAGCTGAACCCAGTTTTTGAGGGGTAGTCTAAGCTCCGGAGTATCCTCTATAGTTACGACCTTGAGGTTTGGCCTCAACAATGTTGCAAGAGCGTTGAGGGTGGATGTCTTGCCAGCACCTGTAACCCCCATTATCATGCCAGCCATCTTGTGTTCAACGAGAAGCCATAGGTATGCTCCAACAAGTGGGTCGATAACACCTCCACGCAACATGTCGACGATGGTGATGGGGTCTTCTCTAAACTTACGTATTGTGAATGTTGAACCACTCGTTGAAACCTCTTTTTTGTATGTTGCAGCTAGACGGTGTCCACCAGGCAATATAGCGTCGACGACAGGGAAGGCTACAGAGATGTGTTTACCCGCCATGTGCACCAATTTGACAACTAGACTGTCAAGCTCTTCTTCATCTTCGAAAACTATGTTTGTGGGTATGTACTCGTAACGTCGATGCCAAACGTATATTGGTCTTCCAAGACCGTTACAGCTTATATCCTCAATGTGTGGGTCTCGCATGAGAGGGTCTATAGGTCCAAAACCGGCAACATCTCTCACAACATAGTATAGGATTTTGCTCCAGGTAATGCCGGGTGTACGTCCAAGCTTAAGCCTATACTCGATGACTATCCGTTTAGCCTCTCTAACGAAATACTCTTGAGGATCTACGTTGGAAGGTGGCGGCTTTATCTCCCAATAGAGTATCCTCATTATGTTCTTGTATATCTTCTGCTCGGCTTCACTTAGCGGAACCTCGTCGACATAGTATAGCTTCTCCCCCGTCTTAACATTCTCTAGAATTCTCGCGTAAGCCCATGGCGGGTTTAGAGGGTATGACTCTACAACTCTATAGTCTTTGAAGACGAGTCTCTGTGTTGCCCTCTTCCTGCTAACCTCGATAGCTTCTCTCACAAGCTCTTCCTCAACATCTTTTCTCGTCTCAGCCTTTTCGGACTTGGAAGTTGCGTGGCCTAGCCTAAACCTTAGAATTTTTGCGAGAAGCTTGAGTCTAGCCATCCAAAAGTCTCCCGGCGATGATGAATAGTGCATGCATGCTAAATATGTGTAAACTCGCAGTAGACTGTAGGGTTTAACGGTCTAGCTTTTAGCTTGTCGAGAAAAATTTCGGAGTTCTAAAACTATGGCTGGATTTTCGGAGAACGCATTAATCGTCCCTAGATAGTATTGTGTTCTCTTGGTGATGATACACTTGAAGTCTGTGGCTCTAATTGAAGTTATCCTAGTAGCAGCATTGATGCTAATGCTGTTTGCAGGCTCTACTCTTTCTGTCCAAGCACAAGTTCCAAACTTCCCATACTCTAAACCCTACATGCTGGTCAACAATAGCATAGTTGGTGTGCCCATAGGTGCTG
>DQUB01000153.1 GCA_015662475.1 Pyrodictium sp. | reverse complement strand
GTATCAGCACTTGTGTGGGCTACCGCCAAGGCCTTTGTCGCAGCTTTTGGCCCCGATACGGTGTTGTCGCCAGCTCTAAGCCTAAACCCGTTCTACATAGTCTATCTTCTATCAGAGTTGCCTGAGAAGACTAGAGAGATGGTAGAGAAGAAGCTTCCAGGGGTTCTTCTAGACGCTTCACAGCCTCTTATGCCGGGCACTATTTTGCTAGTTTTACCCCCTCTAGACCCTGCATGTGATGTTGTTAGGGAGATTTGGGATAAGATCTTGAGGAAATACTGTGGTGATGGGCTTAACGAAACAATCTCAAAGTATGGTGGAAGAATAGAACGTGCTGTTGTGGACTTGGTGAAGCGTGTGTACAAGCATGTTTGGAGCGAGCTAATGGAGGATGGAGGATTTCTCGAGGTTTTGAAGGAGCTCGTAAAAAGCCTTAGCGACAATCTGTGTGGTTCTGGGGAGACTGCTGGAGAGTGTAGAGACAAGCTAATAGAATACCTTGATAGCTCGCTTTCAGAGCCTCCTCTTAGTCTTCGAGTCGTAGTAGTAGATGTTGAGAAGGCTTATGAGGAGTTCACAGAGAAGCTTAGAGAGGTTGAAGATGAGTCTAAGCGTGAGCTTGTCGAGAAATCCTTCTACGAATACTTAATCGCAAAAGTGTTTAGAGGGGTTGAAGAGCTTAAGGCTGTAGAGCCTTCTCCTCTTTCGGTTGCTAAAGGGGCTATCAAGTTCTCAAGTTGGGCTTATGGTGAGCGTGTTAGAAGAGCTTATCGCCAGTGTAGCGTGTGTGGTAGCTATCCTGCTGTAGTCTATGCTTCTAGCGGTAATGGCTATGGAAAGACTATTGAGGTTTTAAAAGACCTTGTTGGTAGTAGAACCTTCTTGGATGAAGGAGAGGCTCTTTGCCCTATATGCCTGTTTAAGAGGCTAATAGGTGTGGCTAGGTATGCTGAGATTCTAGCAGCACATCTCGTAGGCCAGCACATGCTAGAGACGGCTAGTGTTAGTGGAGGTGTTCTATCCACTAGTGATGTCGCGAGTTCATGGTGGTACTTAAGCCTTGAACCTGGAGAGGTTAAGCGTATTTTAGAAGTTGAAGCTGTTAGAAGGGAAGTTGAAGAGATTGTTGAAGAGATTAAGAAGACGATAAGAAAGCCTAAGCCTTACAGAGCTTATGAATTAGCAGTCAATACTGTTATAGAAAATGATTATAGAGAACTTTACATGAAACTCTATACGCTTGTATCCCGTATTTCCACAGAGGCTCTAGAACAGCTACTACCAGAAGACCTCCCAAAACCGGATCTCCTCTACTATGCTGTTGTTAGGGGTGATGGTGATCGTGTTGGGAAGAAGCTTTGGAAAGCCAGACTTAACATAACGCCACAAGAGTATGCAAAAGAGGTTTGCAGTGCTACTGAGGGTAAGTCGCCTATTTGTGGTCGAGTTGGAGAATTTGAAGAGCTTGTGAAGCTAGCTTCAAAGCTTATAGGTGTTGAGGGTAAGTCTACACTTGTTACACCAGCATATCAGTATTCTTTGTCGAAGGCTCTTATGGCCACAGCTTTGGTAGATGCTTTGCTTGTTGAAAGGTTGCTTGGAGTGCTCGTCTATGCGGGCGGTGACGATATTGCTGCTCTTGTACCAGCATATGCTCCTAAAGGCGAGCTTGTAGAGAAAAACCTGGAGACTATAAACGGTGTTGTTGGTGGCGGTCTTGTAGAAGTTGTTAGGAGAGTTAGAGGCTCACCATTTGTTGGAGGACTGTTTGTTATTCTCTCTAGGCTAAACTATTGGGGGTACTTGGCTAGAAAAGGGTTCAAAGGATTCCACCTTCTAGACGACTCAATTGTGGTTCCAGCTTTAAGGGTGTATGGTAGAAGCTATGGTGTTCTAGTAGTCCACTATAGAGACCACTTGTACACAGCATATCGTGTTGCGGGTTGGCTTGAGGAAGAGGCGAAGTCTAGGTCGAGAATTGTATCGCTAGAGAATGGGAAGAGTAGAGATGTTGAAGCAGATGTTACAGCTATGGCCTACGGTAGACTCCAGTATATGAGGGGGCTTGCAGCGGCTTATGCGGCTGTGTTACCCAACACCCTGTCTAGGAGAGATGCTAATGTTTGTGCTTCTCTAGGTTTAGCCGTTGAGCTTGCAACGGCAATTGACAGGGAGAAAAGGTATAGCATGAGCTTCATAGCAGATGTTGGTGAAGAACTTGAGAGAGGAGTTCTCAACATAGCAAGTGAAGCTTGTAAAGCTAGTGAGGTTAAGGTGAAGCTTTTAGGAGAAGCACTACCCAAGCTCTTGGACATGTTCTTTGAAAGAAACGCTGTTAGTAGAGAATCAAGGCTGAAAGAGTTGGAGGAGGAGCTTGAAAAACTCTCAGAATGGGTGGTGGAAGATACAAAGCCGTGTCTTCTCCCGCTCCACATAATAGTTGCAACAAGATATCTACTTGCAGGTAGAAGGAGTGGTAGGCTATGAGCTTCCAAGCCACGTACTCGCTTGTGATAAGACCTTTGCACTTTGCCAGCTTTAGATGGGGTGGAAGTTTTACACCACTTGTAACAGGACCAGCAGCAATAGCCTTTTCAGAACCACTTCCAATGCCCTCTACAATAGCTGGACTTTTAGCTGGAGAAGCTGTAGGCTACAAGCCTTCTCAGGGTAGAGTTCCTCCAGAAGAGCTTGAGAAGCTCATAGCCGAGAAGCTAGGCTTTGGAGACAAGTTTGCTCTACGTGGCCCATATATCTACGATGAGGATACAGAAACAGTATACCTGCACTATTGGGATAGAAGCCCGACAAGAGGAAGACTTGTAGCAGTAGAGCTTGTAGAGGGAGAACTGGGGATCTCTTTCCAAAACGTAGACTACCATCAGCATACAGGAATAGCATTAAACAACACATGCAAAAGTGTTATAAGAGGCTTGATATACACGCAAATGCTAGCAAAACAAGACAAGCCAATCATAGTGGAAGTCTATGGTGCAGCAAAAACCTGGCCCAATGAGAAAATAGTACGTAAACTTGGAGGCGAAGGAAGAATAGCAGTAATAGAAAAAACAAACATCGCTCCACTCTACAAACTAGCTACATCAATAAAAGCTAAAAACAGCTGGTACGCCTACGTAGCAACACCAATCCTATTACCTCCACATAGCACAAAGGACCTAGCAAGGATCCTCGAAGAGAAAGATAGAGTGATAGAGGTTGGAGAACCCCCCAACACCCGCATAGCAATACCAACGCTAAAAGAGCTAGAAGACCTCATAGAGGTGAGAGAAAAACAACGTGATAGCCACAGCACTAGAAGAAGAGAAGATACCAGAGAAAAACTAGCCAAAACAGCCAAGAGGTTTAGAGCAAAGATAGCCCTTCTATCACCAGGATACGACATGGCAGCAAACATGCCCAGACCCCTACACCCAGCCATAATGCCAGGCTCCATCGTGAAAATAGAGACAACACTAAACCCACAACAACTCTACCAAGAAGGAATAGGACTTCACAGAAAACTAGGCTGGGGCACACTACTACCCCTACCAGAAAAACTAGTAGTCAAACAACAGTAAAAACACCCGCCACAAACACACACTTTTACCCCACAAAACACACCCCCACAACAACCTAAACATCCCCGCTATCTCCAACCATACAAGATCCCATTAATACCAAAACCAAATAGGCAAAAATAATAAAATCTCGCT
>DQUB01000183.1 GCA_015662475.1 Pyrodictium sp. | reverse complement strand
TGTAGGGAAAGGTGAAGGGTATGCAGAGCTAGAATATGGTATTGCGCGAGAACTCGGAATAGTCTCGGAGGAAACACTTGTAGCAACAACAGTACACGATCTACAAATTGTCGACAGTATCCCTAGAGAACCCTACGATCTAACAGTCGACATCATAGCAACACCAACAAAGCTGATAAAGGTAGAGCCAAGACCACCAAAACCTCCAGGCATCATATGGGAGCTTCTACCCTGCGAAAAACTACGAGAAATACCAGTACTCCAAGAACTTGCAAAGCGGAGCAAAGCTAGAAAACCATGTAGAGAATAGAGATTGCAGACAGCTTTACAATAACGTACTTTGACCAAGCACTAATAAACTTTTATAATCTCTCAACAAATCTTCGCAGTAAGCTATCATTGTTTTGCAAAGCTGTGAAGTTCCCATGCGAAATTCCTATAGAACTTCTCAAAACTTTCCAACTATCTATCCTTTTCGGCTTGCAGCTAGGCATGTTTCCATATACCACCTTCCTTCGCAACTATAGAAACTCTTTAGTCTTATATTTTAGCAAGGCTAGCTATTTTGGCTGCTATAGTTGTTAAGCTGGTTCTCCCATCATTCTACCATAGATTTTTCAATGTTCTAGAACGATTCTCTACCATATCTTAGAGCTAAGTTTCTCCTCTACACATCCAGTTGTTCTAGATCCAATAAATCTGTTAGATCTGTAAGACAATTGTAGTTAAGATTCTTGTAGTTTTTGCTGCCCCTCTAAAGCTTACTTCCTTCTTAGCATACATTTGGTCTTATTGTAAGGTGTAGTGTAGTTACATAGGATTGGCCAAACAGCATAATATACTGGTGTTTTGAGGGCCTGTGGAAGAGTGGTGGGGTTGGCTTGAGCGAACACAATTCGCTTGCTTTGCACGTTTTGCTAGATAATGTGAAGGTTTTACATTTCAATGCTGGTTCATGTAATGGTTGTGATATGGAGGTTGTGGTTGCTCTATCTTCTCTCCGCGAAGCTAAAGGTTTTGGTGGGAAGAGTATTGCCGGGTTAAAGCATGTACTTGTAATGGTTGTTACGGGATCTGTAACTAGAAAGGTTGCTAATGTTTTGAAGCGCATTTATGAGCAGGTAAAGGATCCCAAATATGTTGTTGCAGTTGGGACATGTGCGGTTAGTGGCGGTGTTTTCCGCAGATCCTATAACGTTGTTGGTGGTGTCGATAGGGTTATTCCCGTAGACCTATACATATCCGGTTGCCCTCCTCATCCTAAAGCTATTGTCGAGGGTATTAGAAGACTTGTTGAGAAGGCTGGTGAGAAAAGTTGACATCTTCTAAGTTGCAGTTGAAGAGTAGAGTTGTAGAAGTTAGCGAGCATGAACCTCGAAGGCTAGTTGTGGAGGTCAATTCTAGCGAATTGAGGGAAATTGTGAAGGAGTTTTGGAAAGGGTATAGGGGTAAAGCTTACCTCTCACTAATATCTGTCATAGATTTTGTCGATGAGGGTATGTTTAGGGTAGACTATGTCTTCTGGCTTGTAGAGGAAAGAAAGTTGCTAATAATACGTGTTAAAGTGCCTCGCAATAGTCCTAAGCTACCAAGTATAGCTGACATAGTTCCAGCAGCTAGCGTGTATGAGTGTGAGGCACAAGATCTTTTTGGGATAGTTTTTGAGGACAATTTGTGCCCCAAAGAGAGCCTATTCAAACCCTTTGATCTCAGCAGGCAAGCCCCATTGCGCAAAGATTAAAAAGCTTGTTACCGGCAAGAGGTGATTGCGTCTTGTCAAGTACAGTTGAAATGTTTGTTGGACCTCACAATACTGCTTTTCATGAGCCTGTAATGTTGCGTATTCATGTGCGTGGCGAAGAAGTTTCGAGAGTAGATGTTGTGGTTGGCTATAGTCATCGTGGTATCGAGAAACTTGTCGAGTCAAATACCTTTATCAAGTCACTCTACATAATTTCTAGAGTTTGTGGCATGTGTAATGTTGTTCACACAACATGCTATGTACAAGCTATTGAAAAGATTGAGGGTGTTGAAGTGCCAGAGAGAGCTCTAGCACTACGCACGTTAGCACTAGAGCTCGAGAGAATGCATAGTCACATGATTTCGCTGGCGATTATGGCCGAGATTGTAGGGCTTGAAAACCTTTCTATATCCATGATTAAGGATAGGGAAAGAGTCATGTACATGAGAGAGTTGTTAATGGGGAATCGTATCATATCTGACTATGTTTGGCCAGGAGGTGTTAGAAGAAATGTTGACGATATTACACGTGAAAAGATGTTGAAACTGTTGGAATATCTAGAGCAGCGTGTTAGATGGTATAGGAGGGCTTACGAAGAGAACCAACTGCTCCGTAAAAGGCTCGAAGGAGTGGGTAGATTGAGTCCAAG
>DQUB01000216.1 GCA_015662475.1 Pyrodictium sp. | reverse complement strand
GCGTTGAGAAAACTGCTGCTTAGTCTTCTGGATCTGCAATACCATAGTCAGTTATCACGAAAACAGTTTCACCTTCCGGTAGATGGGGTGCATCGACTATTCTTGCTATCCTCTTATTACCCCTGCTCTTCCTCAACTGCACTCTAACACCTGGTGCATGGTATAGGACATGTCCACCGACAGGCTGTGTGGGATCACCATAAAACACATCTGGTCTCGCCATAACCTGGTTGGTTATAACCACTGCTAGATCGTAGATTTCTGCCAAACGAGCTAACTGGTGCAAATGTCTATTCAATTTTTGCTGGCGCATAGCCAGGTTTTCTCTACCTGGATACTCTGCTCTGAAGTGTCCCGTTATAGAATCTACAATTACAAGCTTGATGTTCTCCTTTGGTACTATGTTAAATAGCTCATCAACTATAGCCATCTGGTGATCACTATTTATGGCTCTTATGTAGAGTATGTTTTCCATCACCTTATCAGGATCGAGACCCCATCTCTTTGCCATAGCTTCAATACGCTCCCAACGGAATGTGCCTTCAGTGTCTATGTAGACGGCTTTAGCGATGTTGTCACCAGTAGAGAGACCACCTTTCTCCACAGGAAGCTGAACATTGACTGCCAATTGATGACAAATCTGTGTCTTTCCAGTACCGAATTCGCCAAAGAACTCAGTTATCATTTTGGTCTCTATACCACCACCTAACAAGTCGTCTAGATTCTTGCTACCCGTTGTTATCCTCTTAGCAGCAAGCCTCTCCTTTTTCAACTCCAAAGCCGTCTTAAACCTAATGTTGAGAGCATCTCTTGCAGCTTTGATTATCCTTTGGGCAGTTGTTAGCGGGATTCCTGCTGCCGCACTCAATTCTTGTGGGGTAGCCACAGCTATAGCTTCAATAGTAGAGTAGCCAGCTTCTATCAATTTAGATGCTGTTGCAGGCCCTACACCCGGCAAATCCGTCAATGTTTTAATCTCTTTCTTTGTTTTCTTACTACTTACCATCTAGGCGCGCCCAAGTAAAGGGGTAGACCGATAATACCCTAATATCTGCTGCTGCAGTAGCCCGAAACTAAACAAGTGAAAGGCTCAAATGCCCCACATAAGTTAGGAGATGAGCGAGGTATGTGCTAGGCCTTGCGCGTACTACTACTACATGCTAAGTCCTTTTGTTTCAAACCGAATAAGCCAGCGCTAAAGGAGGGTTATGAGAAGATATCTCAAGTTGAGAGAAAATGTTGTGAAAACTGCGTTGTTGCCTTCATTACGGTAGAAGATATCGATACGAAGAACTATGAAGAGGTTGTCGAAAAAGCTGTAGAAGATATAGCCAATTATATGAACACTGTAAAAGCAGATAAGCTGGTCATATACCCGTACGCACATCTATCAAGTCAGCTGGCTCCACCAGACAAAGCATTAGAAATTCTAGATGCTTTGACTGAAAAAGCTAGAGCGAAGAACATTGAGTTGATACGTGCACCTTTTGGCTGGTACAAGGAGTTCGAGATACACTGCTATGGCCACCCTCTTGCCGAGCTATCAAGAACATATGTGCCTAGAGTAGTTAAGAGACCAAAAGTTGAAAAGAAGTATTTTGTTTTAACACCAGACGGCAACGTTTTCGAGCCTGAAGAATATTTGCCTAGAGCTGATGAAGAGTTGAGGGTATTGATTGAGAAGGAGGCGCTAGGAAAAAGCTTTGAAGAAATTGACAATCCTGTGATAAGATACTGTTCCAAGTTTGGGTTTGAATGGGAACCATATTCAGACTATGGGCACATGCGCTATCAACCACATGCAGCACTTATGGTAGAAGCTGTATCTAGATATTCTTGGTATGTTGCTAGAAGATTGGGTATACCTGTCCTAATGGTTAAAGGCACTAACATGTTTGATTTAGCATTAAAACCTGTAAGAGAACATGCTGAACTTTTTGGAGATAGGCTGTACGAGTTTTGGGCTGAGAAGAAACACCTTGTACTACGCTACGCTGCATGCCACCAACAATTTGCAATGTTGAAAGACTATGTGTTGAGTTATCGCGATCTACCACTAGGAATTTTCGAGGTTGCCGACAGCTACCGTTTTGAACAAACAGGTGAACTTACGCTCTGCTTTAGACTAAGGAAGTTCTTGATGCCTGACCTCCACATATTAACAAGAGATATTGCAGAAGCTAGGAAGATAATTCTAGATAGAGTCCAAAAGGTTATACATGAGGAGGCTGCTAAGCTAGGACGTAGATATGTTGCAGTCTACAATGTTACAGAAGACTTTTGGCGAAACAATCTTGACGATATAGTTGAACATGTGAGAGTAGATGGTAGACCTGCTGTAGTAGCTGTCTATCCCCCTGCAATATACTATTGGGTGTTGAACGTCGAGTACCACATAATAGATGTTGCTAAGAGACCACGTGAAATAGCAACATACCAAATAGATGTTGGCAATGCAAAAAGATTTGACATCAAATATGTAGATGAGAGAGGAAACGAAAACTATCCAGTGATAATACATACAGCACTTATAGGCTCTGTAGAACGCTACATCTACATGGTCTTCGACACTGCAGCCCAACTAGAGGTCAAAGGGAAAACACCCTACATACCCACATGGCTAGCGCCTATACAGGTAAGACTAATACCTTTGGACGTCGATAAACATCTGCCATTCGCCGAGAAAGTTGCAAGCTTGCTAGAATCGCATGACATTAGAGTAGATATAGATGATAGGAGAGAAGGACTTGGAAAACGCATACGTGATGCTGCTAGAGAATGGATACCGTACATAGGAGTTATTGGTGATAGAGAGGTTAGTACGGGAACAGTTAACGTTACAATTAGGCGAACAAATGATCGTATCGCGGTTAAACCAGAAGAACTGCTAGCTATGGTCGAAAAAGAGTTGGAAGGTTATCCTAGGGTTGAACCAACACTTCCAAGACGAGTTAGCCAGCGGCCAACACTAGTCTACCTAGAGAGACCTGTGAAGGGTACAAGGTCAGCACGCTGAAGATTCTTCATCAAATTTTCTGCTAGGGGCTCACTCATCACAAAACATAACACTCCAAGATTAAGACAGCAAACCACATTAAATAAAAATAGCACCTTCCAATACTACTTTTGCAAATTGAGGATCCATGTGTGGTATTGTAGGTATAGTCTCAAGCAATACAAATGTTGTTCCATTGCTTGTACGTAGTCTAAAACGCCTCGAATATAGAGGGTATGATAGTGCTGGATTCGCTTTCATCATTGAAGGCAAACTTGTTGTATTGAAAGATAAAGGTTATATCGATCATGTAGTCAAGAAGTACAACGTATTATCTCTGTACTCTAATATTGGTATTGCACACACTAGATGGGCCACCCATGGACAACCTAGCAAAATCAATGCACACCCACATACTGATTGTAAAGGACTAATAGCTGTAGTTCATAATGGCATTATATCTAACTATCTTGAGCTTAAACGTCAACTAGAGGAAAAAGGACATGTTTTTAAAAGTGAAACAGATACAGAGGTTATCGCCCACATACTCGAAGAGTATATCATTGGTGAAGGTCTAACACCTCTTCAAGCCTTGCACAAGCTGGTTAAGATTTTAAAAGGTACATATGCCGTTGCACTACTCTATGCTAACACGCCCAATAGAATCTATTTCGCTAAAAACGTTAGCCCACTTATACTAGCTGTATCACCTACCTATGGGCTTCTCTCGAGCGATATACCATCACTGATAGAGTATAGTCGAAAGATAGTAGTAGTTGAAGACGGTGAATACGGTTTTGTTGAACCAGGCAATATTGTCCTCTACAAGGACGGTAGACCGGTAAATTGGAGACCACGTATACACGTTGTCAATTGGAGTGTAGCCGATATTGAGAAAGCAGGTTATCCACACTTTATGCTCAAAGAGATTATGGAGCAGCCTCGTGCTCTCTACGATACCTATAGCGGTATCTTAGCTGATGAAAATGTTGTTAGAGCTGCAAAACTGATAGTTGAAAGTAGTAAGGTTTTCGTAACAGGTGCAGGTACAAGCTACCATGCTGGTCTCACAGCCACCTACTACTTTGCTAGAGTGGCTAACCAACTTCCACATGCATTCATTTCCTCTGAAGCCGAACTTTACGCCGATCTAGCCTCTGAAGATACTGTGTTGATAGCCATAAGCCAAAGTGGTGAAACCATAGACACATTGAAAGCTGTACGTCTCTTTAAAAAGAGAGGGGCAAAAATCATCGCTATCTCAAATGTTATTGGTAGTGCAATACCACGTGAAGCCGATATAACGGTATATACGAGGGCAGGGCCTGAAATTGGTGTAGCTGCCACTAAAACATATCTCACACAAATCCTTGTCTTACAACATATAGCATTCCATGTAGGATTTCTGAGAGGGCTATACAGTGAAAGTGAGCTCAAAAACTACATAAAACTTCTTGGCCAAGCACCTAAAGCTGTAGAACAAAGCTTGCAACGAGCTAGTCCACATATCAATAGATTGGCTATGAGATTGCATAGAGAAGAACACATGTACATACTCGGTAGACTTCTTGGAGCCTTCTTAGCTCTAGAGGCTGCACTCAAAATAAAAGAGGTAAGCTACATTCATGCAGAAGCTTATCCAGCTGGCGAAAGCAAACATGGTCCAATAGCTCTCGTACATCAAGGCTTTCCCACAATTTTCATCGGAACACCACCTGCACACATAGTAGAAAAAATCGCTTCAAATATTGAGGAGATGATGTCACGTGGCGCTTTTACTGTTCTCATAGGACTTAGCTGTTATGAGGATGTAAAAGCAAACTTTAAACTATTATTAGGCCCTTGCGACGAGTATCTTGCACCATACTACATCATGCCAGCTTTACAACTTCTAGCTTATAGACTCGCAGTGCTTAGAGGCTATGATCCCGACAAACCTAGAAACCTAGCTAAAACTGTTACCGTAGAGTGAGGCGGGTATCGCCATGGTAAAAACCATAGTGTTAGCAGCAGGCAGCCTAAAAGGTCTTAAAGCAATAACAAACAGTCCTTCACGTTCACTGCTAAAACTCGGCGATAAAACTATACTTGAACACATTATCGAAGTCGTAAAAGGAAGATGCGATAGAATAGTAGTTGTACTACCACAGGGTGCCACAATCTCAAGAGAGTATGGCGAGTACAACCTAGTCGTTGTTAATCAAGATACAACATCAAATAATATCGTTGAAGCTATTTGTCTAGGGTTTAATGCTTGTAACCGTGAAGACGACACATACGTCATAATATATGGCGATATTTATGCAGAGAAACCATTCTACGTGAAACCGCTAATCAACGCTGAACAAGGCTTGTACCCAAGCATAATGGTAACCATCCCTTCAGTTCCACGTTCAACCTACCTCTACTTGGACATCGACATGGTTTCTACTAAGGTTGTCAAAGTAGGTGAAGGCAGCTATATACATGCTGGTGCTTTGGTGCTACACTCTAAAGAGTTAGAAACACTTTGCAGAGAAACACGAAATATCCATGCTCTTCTAGCAAAGCTTGTACAGCATGAAGGGTTATACGCCGATGTATGGACAGGAGTATGGGTTGACATAGACAGTCCTTGGGATTACATGCTTGCATTACACCATTATCTTAGCCAATTACGTAGACAAATTCTATCTTTCGAAGCAAATATAGCATCAACAGCTATTCTTGAGGGGCCAATGGTTGTTGAAGATGGAGCAGTTATAGACCATTATGCGGTAATTAAAGGGCCTGCTTACATATCGAAGAACAGCATAATTGGAACACATGCATTTATCCGTGATAACGTGTTCATAGGCTCTAAAGTCACTGTAGGAGCGTATACAGAAGTTAAACGTTCAATTTTACTTGACGAAAGCTATGTTGCATCACATTGCTATATTGCAGATAGCATTATAGGCGAAAAAGCCTCTATAGCATCCTTCACAGTCACACGTAATATTCCGTACAAATCTTTGCCAAGCGAGGTACTAGTAACAACAACACTAGATGTTGAGAGGTTGAAAATAGGTGCTGTGGTAACTAAGGGTAAGAGAATAGATCCGCATTCAACGCTTATGCCAGCAACATACTACTAGTATGGTATCAGCGCTTTGGCCCTTCTTCATCCCGTAAGGTCATCGCGCCCGGCTAAAAACTGTTAGCCGGGGTACTACATCATCCACGTGAGACCAGCCTTTAGCCCCTCTTTTCTACTTTATCCACAATCTGGAGTGAAGACGAAAAAGTATGTGGAGGAAGCGTGTCACATGGTGCCTCATCAAGTGAAGTTCCTAGGCAGACATCTAATGGTTAAAGGTGAGTACGTTGACGACATCTTAAGCGGCAAAAAGAAGGCTACTATAAGACTGGGAATTGTTAGATTACGTTACAAAGAGCTTATAGTGCATGGAGGCGGTAGACCTGTAGCAAAAGTGAGAGTAACAAATGTCCGCTACAAGCGAGTTGTAGAACTTACTGATGAAGATGCTAAACTCGACGGTTTCAAAAACAAAGAGGAGCTCTTAGAGGCACTAAAAAAGGCTTACGGCGAGATAAAACCAAACGATTATGTAACCATAATAGAATTCGAGGTGATACAAGACCTTTCAAAACTAGAACCACAACACCCATATCTTGGACTTGAACCTGCAGATGTTGCAAGACTTGCACTAAGATACTTAAAAGATAAAATGACGAAAGAAGAAATTGATGTATTAACTGATTTGACACGCACAAATAGCATAAGGGCAACAGCAGTAAGACTTTTCGGAGATCTAAATAAACGATGGAGAGTAAGAAAGGTGCTAAGAAAGGCATTGAGACTCCTACTCCAAGAAGGTTACATAAAAACCCAACAACACAGCGAGACTGGTAAAGGGGGTAAAAATGACTAAGTGGGTCCTCAGATGCACAAAATGTGGTAATGAATGGATTTTAGAAGTAAGTTTTGACCTAACAAAACTTGAAAGTGGTAGGTTATACCATTATTGCCCCTTTTGTAGACATAACACTTTTCATGAGATAGTGAAAAGACTTGAGGACTAGTGAAGCAAAAATATGGCTTACTTTGGAACATTAAAAGTCAGCAAGGAGAATACTCCTCACGGCTCAGAGGCTCGGTAGACCGTCGTTGCATCATCCCGATCAATGATGAACTGAGGGCAGCCGAAAGGTGACGAAACCTGTCTCAGCTGATAACCACTCTCCTACCTAATCCTTTCTAACTACACGAATTTAGTATTTGGTCTGGAGTGCTCGTACCAATTATTGATGCTCCCGCTTCTAGCAGTTCTAATGCTTGTCTACAGCTTCTTATTCCTCCAGCAGCTTTTATCTTCACTTTATCTGCTACTCCAAGTTCCTCAAGTACGCGTTTCAAAAACAATACATCATCCACCGTAGTATGTCTTGGCCCATAGCCACTGCTTGTTTTAATATAGTCCACGCCAGCTTTAACCCCGATTTCAACAAGTTTTTTAACAACATTTCTAGGCAGCATTGGCGCCTCTACTATCAGTTTAAACACCACATTGCTTGTCCGTGCTATCTCAGTAACTGCTCTCACTTCATTAAACACGTATTCTACGTCGTTATGTATAAGTAGTCTCTGATAATTTGGGACAAAGTCTATCTCTTTAGCACCTTTATCTATGATCTCCTCAACTTCTTTGATTTTGGACTCTATAGGCGAATATCCAAAAGGGAAACTTGCAACACTACCAATACACACCTCATCACCTAGAGTACTTATTGCATATTCTAAAAGTGATGGTGTTACAATAATACATCTAACTTGCAACTTTTTGGCGCGTACTAGCAGCTCTGATATTTCATTTCTTGACAGCCAAGGTTTTAATATAGCTGCATCTATATGTTGTGCTAACACATGTTTGTTCATTCTATCCAATCACCAGTCTCTATTTTCTCTGGAATGTATTTGAATGCTAAGAATTTGAGTCCTTTGCCAGCTAAAGCTTCAATTTCCAATTTCGATTTCTTCTTGAGGAAAATATTTATTTCTGTCTTCCACTTGGGGGTTTGGAACCACTTGTAATTCATGAGCTCATAAGCTCTCTTTATGTCTGCTTCTTTGGCTTTGATTATGAAGTTTTTACGTTCAGCTTCTGTTAGATAAGCTTTCTTATTTCCGTAGCCGAAGATGTCTGTCATGCTGACACCTAAGAATCTTGCCTGAGGTGTTGCTAGTCGTTCGCTCTCATACGATAATGTTATTGAGCCTATCTTGAACACACTATATATGTACCATCCGTAAGGATCTGCATCTGTTAAAATGTATACTGGCAATTTTAACTCCTCATTGAGTCGTCTAACAAACCTTCTTGTTGCTCTATCTGGTTGACCAGCACTTGTAATTAGAATTGCTTTATACTTCCTCCAAAAACCTATTCTGTGGAGTTGTTGGAAAACAGCGTCTTTCTCCACAACAAGCACAAATTCTGCATCAACATCTATAAACTCTATGAGGTCTGGTGTTGGCTCGATAGCGTATGCACCATGCCCCATTTTGCTAAGATCTATTATGTCATTACCACTACGTATTCGCATATTACCTACTACTTTCCCCTTCTCTTTACTCAAAATCAACATCTCTTCACGAAGAAGACCTGTGAAGACCTCGATATCTCTAATCACAGCATCAGATTCTCGCTGTTCATCCCACGTGTTTTCTTCATGAGGTTTACCACGCTCATCGTAAAATACTATTGTATGTTTACCTCGATAGTAGAGGTCACGAATTGTTGGATACTCGTCTCTCTCTAAAGCCTCGTAAATTATTCTTGCCATTAGCAATGTTTGCATAAACTTCTTTGCTTCGTGCAAGTCGAAGAAGCTACGTCTAAGCTTTTCTGGGCCCAACAATAGCAATTTTCTTGTTTCGTCGTATATGGTGTTTGAAAGTGTTCTCTTTGGCAACACTAGAGTCGGGTTTTCACCTCTCATTATCTGATCCAGTATTACCTTAAACTTTTCTCTAAACACTTTCAAAGCACGTTTTCTTGCCTCGATATCCACTTTATCAATGTATGGCGCCGTCAATGTGTTACACTCCCCCTCGATAAGACTAGGTCATTCTTCGATTGAGACTTTTAGATTTTTCACTAATTTTTCGAAAAGTTCATTGTCAACTTTTATTCTCTTTCTCATAACTTTAATGAGCATCTCTCGTATATTTTCTTCGTTAACACCATCTCCTTTCAATATAGTTGTTAGACTTTTCACTACTTCTGGCGTGTATTTGAGAAATGTTATTACTCTGCGTTTTGCCTCTTCTTCTCGCTTCTTTTCGAGTAGGTATGCTCTTAGCTTGCGTGCCGCTTCTCTAAGTGCCATTCTAAGCTCATGCTCTATTTCCGGTACATCGGCAACACTCTCTTTACCTATACCCTTGTATGGCACTTTTGTACTACAAATGTGTGTGAGTACAGCTATTGGGGCTGGAAAGCTGACAAGATATTGTTTCCAGTCAAAGTTTTGCGGATTAACAACTTTCCATGCCACATCAGATTTTTCGTCATAAAGTAATGGTATCTTGTTCGCATATCTGAGCAATAATGGCTCATCTAGAGCAGGTATCTCACCACCATATGCAATACCAACTTCAACGATGAATGGATGACCTTCATAAGCTTTAGGCTTTCTAGTCACTGCAACTACAAATTCTGGTTTCAGTATAGATTTAAGCCCTGCCTCAATTATCTCGGGGCCTAGTGGCGATAGTGCATCAGCACTTGGCGCTCTGAACCGCTTATACTCTCTAAGCTTTCTAGCAAGATATTCCAGCTGTTCATCGGTTAAAGTATGTGGATCTATATTTGGATCGAGCTGTGCCTCTTTTAGGAAGTTCTCTGCAGTTTTTCTACCTACACTCTGAAAAGCTTCAATTAGAAATTCTTTTAATGTTCTAGCTTTGCTACTCTTAATCAACTGTTTCAACAACTCAATATCAACTCCATGAGGATGAGGCTTAACTTCTCTAGGACCACGTGGAACTTTATCAACGATACGAGGATAGTAAACAATGTTGCCATCAGGATCTATCATCGTAATGCGCGCATAAGGTGCAACTATTGCTGTACGACGAATATACTCGTGCACACGTGAACGTGCACGAGACCAGTCTCCAACAATTGTTACTGTTACGCGAGTTCCATGCCAATTTCCACGTTTACTCCAAGAGGCTTTCTCAAGTATTATTGGCTTGTTTTTCTCAATGTCTATCTTTATCTTGAAGTAGTATACGCGTTTCGAACCTATAGGCGATGTGTAGACCTCTACAGGTTTACCCGTAGTTATCTGTCCATAGAGTACTGCCATCTTAACACCAAGTCCAAATCTGCCCCTTGATTGTCGAAGCTTATACTTGGAGCTAAAGAGTACTTGGCCAAAAGCGTTAGGCACATAATCAGGATTTATGCCAATTCCATTATCCTCAACAGTTATTCTATATTGATTTGTACCAGGTATTCGTTCTATCACAATTGATATATCTGGTTTTATGCCATAGACGTCTGTTGCATCAAGAGCATTTTCTACAAGCTCTCTTACAGTTTGATATAGTGATCGAGCTGGGTTGCTAAACCCTGCTATCTCCTTGTACTCGTAGAAGAACTGGGATGGAGACATACTACGATACGTTTCTTTCAAAGCTACCATACTACGTTGTGACATACCATCCCCGAAACTATTAGGAAAACAGTCTCTAAAAAGACAGTCACCCTCAGCGACCCTCGATGCCCCACTATAAATAGGTTAGCCAATACACAAACACTCTTACCATTACTGCAGTAAACATTAATGGTGAGAGGATGAAAGGGTTACAACGTGTAAAGGCACTCTCCCCAATAGTGTCAACATTGATACTTATTGCAGCAGCACTTATAGGAGCAGCTTTAATATATAGATACTTCACAACGGCATCGCTAATAGCAACTACAAAACCAGAACTGGTAATCGAAGACGCTAGCTATAATCCAGCATCTCAAACACTGTTCATGAGCATAAGGAACATGGGTCTAGTAACTGTTCAGGGAGTTGAAATACATATCATGTGTTCTGACGGTACAGAAATTACTATCCCTGGCCCTAGCGCAACACTACTATCACCAACAGAAATCGATTTAACACAAGTCAAGTTGAATCCTGGCGATACGCTGACCATACTAGCACAACTTTCCTCAACAACTTG
>DQUB01000040.1 GCA_015662475.1 Pyrodictium sp. | reverse complement strand
GACCCATTCGAAGACAACTACAATCTCCCAATACTTGAGAGAATGGGAGCACTATCAAGTCTAGCTATGATCTGTGGCTACAAGAGGCTTATAGGCATAGCAAGTAGAACGAGGATACCGTTAGAAGAGGCCCTTGAAGGCATAATTGAGGGAAAACTTACGCTAGCAAACCGCCTATGGGGTTCAGGGACAAGAATACTATTAGAAACTCTTCTTATTCAATGGGCTAAAAAGAAACATGAAAACATCCAAGAGCTGCGAAACAAGATAAAGGGATATACAAGGGAAGTAGAGACACATATCGAGGCAGCAAGCCTCGTAGCAGGTGGAAAAGCGGATCTCTGTATAACAATAAAACCTGTAGCTAAGCTATACAATTTGCATTTCACGCCAATAAAATGGGAGCACTTTGACTTCGTAGTACCCAAAGAAAGGCTAGAAAGAAAACTCGTAAAATTGTTCATAGATGTGCTAAAGAGTAAGTGGCTTCGAGACCTCATAGAAGATATGGAGGGGTACGAGTCCAAAGAATGTCTTGGACTAATATTGAATGAGGACTAAGCCAGCATTAGAGTAAGCTTAGAGAAGAGAAATAGACACGTCACACACCCAGAAACCATGTAGTTTCTGTTGGGTTGTTAGGGCAAATGTTAGGTTTCTGTAACGGGTCCGCGAGGATTTGAACCCAAGACCCTAGACTTTGGAGACCTGGAATACACAAACTATGTCTCCAATGGAAACATCTGACCGGAAACCCTCTTCACAGACGCTTATTGCCATGGATATCGGAGCGGATAATCTGGAAGCAGTTTTGTCTAGTACTTTTCAAGGTATTCGAGTATGTCATATGCCGATTCTAGCACCATCTCTAAGGCGACGTCGTTAATTTCGACTTCTTTCTCCTCTCTTTTCCATGGTTTGCTTGTTAATACTACTTTGGTCGGGTTCAGCGTGTAATGGTCTACTGCGACACGGTATAAGTATATAGTGTACACAGCATAATCTAGACCCTGCTTTAGTAAATGCTCGTTAAACGTCGAGAACCAGAAGCTATCTTGGAGAGGCCCATTGCCACGTAGACCTTTAAGATAGCTCTTCAAAGACCAGTAGTTGAATAGAGCGAAATAGACTGCACTTATGATTCGTCGAATCACTACTTCATTTAACTTGTGTCTCTCGCTCTTTAACATCCTCATAAAGTACTCTAGGAGTCTGCGTGGGTTCAGCCTCTCTGGATCTTGAGCGCTTGCTTGCATACTATTGCCACCCGTCCAGCAACGTCACTAAAGCCTTCGCTAACAAGTTGTCTCTTGACCGTTCTCGAAAGAATCTTCCACTCATCCCAATCACAGTCCTCGATATAGATTCCGATGAACTGGGGCTGTCCCGTCTCTAAATCCTCTACAAGATCTATGCTAGTCACCTTAAGTTCTAGTACATTTGTAAGCCATATAATCTGAGATGCAAGTTTTTCTAGGTCTAGAAATCTAAGCCTCTCAATAGCATCTATAACCTCATCAGTTTTAATGTACTGCTTGAGTATTGTTAAAACAGCTTCTCTAGACATTCTAAGCATGTCATATAGTTGGCGAATAGTTGGCATTACTCTCTGCTCTCTAAGATTGATATGTAATCTGGCAGTGTTCTCTAGTGTCGTGTCAACAAATACATTCCTTACCGGGATACCGAGCTCTATTGGAGAAATACTAGACAACATATACATTTTATCCCATGACTTTGAAAGCCATGTCCCCAGAAGTAGAGTTTCAGCGTTAAAGTAGTCTTTTGCAAGCATCATGATGCATCACCACACCATCCTTTTTCCTACTTCCTTTCAATGTCTTCTCGTATCTCACTCCAGGTTATCTTAGGCACCCACCTTACAACATATAGAGGCAGACCCTGGACAGTCTTAAACAAGGTATTCTTGGAGACCATTATAGGCTCAATTTCAACTCTAACCATGTACTTCCCAATTCTCTCGTCGCTATAGATAACCTCCTCATATGCGGGCACTTTCTCGATAATATCTACCCTTCTCCAACCCTTACTAACAGTCTTGCCTGGTTCTAGCACAGGCTTATCTTTGATCTCATCTAAGGCACTCTTAGAGGGATAGACTGCTATACCACCAGTAGCATTAACATCAAACTCTGCTCCAAAAGGAGAAGCCTCCTCACGAACTCTCACGTCAACAACAGCAACACGTAGAATAATTGTACTACCATCACTCACCTTGACATAGCCTAACTTACTATCCCTAAACCTCAGCCTATTAACAATATTTGCGTTCAACTAGCACCCCTGCTTATAAGGTGGCGTTCG
>DQUB01000179.1 GCA_015662475.1 Pyrodictium sp. | reverse complement strand
GTGCAGACCCTTCTTGGCTTGCAGAACAGCTGCGCAAAATCGGCTTTGAAGTATATGTTGACGAGTTTATTGAAGAAGCCTTATGGTTTCCTGTAGAGGGGCCACAGAAACTCGATTTGGATGACGTCGAATGCGAAATTGTTGTCGACAAATTTACTGCTGAAAGTGTATATCTTGGAGCTAATGTGTATGCCCCTGGCGTTATAGATATTAAGGGGAGTTGCAAGGAAGGGCATAGAGCTGCTGTAATAGCTCCTAACAACATTATAGTTGCTGTTGGTAGATTAGCTAACGATTTTGAGAGTAAGATTAAGATGAAGCAAGGTCTTGTAGTTAAGGTGGAAGCTAGTGTTTTCCGTGTTCCGTCTCTTCGAGAGACACTTTACTACGAAAAGGGCTACATTTATGAGCAAGCTTTACCCTCAATGTATGTTGCAAAAGTACTTGATCCCAAACCAGGCTCTATCATTGTTGATATGTGTGCTGCACCTGGCGGCAAAACAAGTCACATATACGAACTTGTTAGAGGTAAAGCAAAGATATATGCTTTCGATCACTCACGCAAAAAGATTGAGAAACTTAAACGTGAACTTATGAGACTTGGCCATAAAGGCATTATTGTTGTTAGAGCTGATTCGAGGTACTTGGATAAAGACTTCCCCTGGCTAAAGGCTGACTATGTATTGCTAGATCCTCCTTGTACTGCATTAGGAGTTAGACCTAAGCTCTATGATAGAAAAACTGGAAATGATATAGTGTCCGCCGCAGACTACCAACGTCAATTTCTCCGCACCGCATGGAACATTTTAAAGCCTGGAGGTATACTCGTCTATTCGACTTGCACACTAACAATGGCTGAAAATGAGGACAACATTAGATATGCTGTTGAAGAGCTAGGATTCGAGCTAGAAGAAGCAATACCCTTTAGGGGGTCTAGAGGGTATTGGTGTAAAGAATGTCAATGGTTTCACCCTCATGTCCACGGCACACCTGGTCATTTTATAGCAAAACTGTATAAACCTAAGTAGTAGCAATAGTCTTTTTAAGCTGAGTTCCGCAACGTGGACATATTTTCTCACCCCACTTTTTCGAAACATATCCACAACCAGGACATTTCATAATGTACTTTTGGACCCTGCTTATACCTCGTGTACGGTAACCTTTACATTCGATACCCAATGATTTGAGAAGGTTTTGCAATGCATAATCATCTGTTAATACAATAACCTTGTACCCCCTGTCTTTCAACTCTAAAGCCAAAGCTGCAACGCTAATATCAGCGTCAGATAACGATGTGTGTTCACCAAGTCTTAATGCTATTCTACGGGCTAGTCTAACATAATGGTCATTTGGTTCAACCACTTTTACTTTACCAAGACTAATTGCAAGCTCAAGTTTACTTCTATTTTCAGAGTCTATAACCTCGCCCACAACTCTACTTGTAACATACATTCTACCTTCTAGCATAAGTTGAATGCCCGCTAGCAGCGTTGAGGTGTCGAGAACGTACACTATTTCACCACTTACAATATTCGCTTTTCCATTCGCTCTTCCCAACTCTAACAATCCTCGCACTACACTCACTAACCATCATAATGTTCACATGTTCTCCTTTAACTAATCTAGCTATACTACATCCATCAACAATAAGCCTTGGCGAATGCAACATCCTCTTCACATATATTCTAATAGTACTATTAGAATTTACAACAATTGGAGGATAATATCCAATTACGTTTACGGGAACAATAACCATAACATTTTGTGGGAGTAATATTGGGCCACCAAGACTGAGATTATAAGCGTGAGAGCCTTGGGGGGTTGCAACTAGAACTCCATCTCCCTCAACGCTATCGTATACATTTGTGCCGTCAACTTCTATTTGTAATTCAACGGTTTTGGCTCCTAAAGCTAACAATGCAACATCATTTAACGCTAATGCTGTAGCCCTTTTAACATTAGATTGTGTAAATACTTCTACTCTTAGTCTAGGCAAAAGTTCAACACTATAGTTCCCCTCAATAAGAGTTTTAACACTTTCAATCCATTTGTCGGCTGTGATTCTGTAGTAGCTACCACGGCGTCCAACCTTTATTGGGAGAACATCGATTTGCTTACATCCTATTAGCCGCATTGCGTGAAGAAGTGTGCCATCGCCTCCTATCACTATGGCTTGTTTTTGGTTGGTAAACCGCAAATCGTCATAAGAATAACCTTCACCAACATAACTGTATAAACTTACGTCAAGATATGCCTGTTCTCCCAACTGTCTCACATACTCGTAGATTTTAACAGCAAGCCATAGTGCTTCTCGTTTATCGGGCCGGGCATAAATGATTACCACTAGTGACTCCCGACATTGCATTATGCTTGCGGTTGATAAGAGGTTTGCAGAAGATGAAATGAAGAGACTTAAGAGAATAGGAGTCCTTGCTACACGAGAATATCGGGTTGTAAGGCTTGGCCGTGCCGTTTTAATACCGCTAAAGACGCCCATTGAAAGTCTTGTTGGCGATATTATAGTATGCGTCTGTGAGCCTCGAAAGAAGATCGAAACAAAACCTAAAGGATTTTCATCTTATGTTATTGTTGGTGATATAGCAATAGTAGCTTATGACGAGAGAGTAAAGGGTAGAGAAATGGAAATTGCAAAATATATTATAAGTGTCCATCCTCGCATAAAAACTATCTATGCTAAAATATTGGTAACCGGCAAAGAGAGAGTTGCAAAGTTGATACATCTGTACGGCGAAAAACATACTAAAACTCTATACAAAGAGCATGGTCTTATATTTAGCGTCGACATACAGAAAGCGTACATTAATCCCCGTCTCTCAACAGAGCACATAAGGGTTGCCAATGAAGTTAAAGGTCACGTACTAGACATGTTTGCAGGAATTGGCGGATTTACACTACATATATCGGCTAAAGGAAGAACAGAAATCGTAGTTGCAAACGATATCAATACTGCTGCCATTCAACTAATGCTAGAGTCTATAAGCTTAAACAAACATAGACTTAAAACACCCATTCTCGTATTAAATTTCGATGCTGCAAACCTACCATTGGTACTTAAAAACGCATTTGATTATATCATAATGAACCTGCCCCATTCTGCAACAAGGTTTTTAGAAACAGCATTAAAACTTGCTAAATGCTGCACACATTTATACGTGTATGCAATCGGCACATCTCATGTAGAAGTTCTAAGTTTGGTTGGAGGAGCATTGAATTCTGTTTTGAAGAGTAGTTTCTGTAGTGCAGCATTTAGAGATGTTGTGAGGGTTCTTGACTATGCTCCTCGACGTTATATTTTTAGGATTTGTATCCTTGCAAACTGCATAGATTATAACTGCGATACACTGAGAGAATGCACTTGAGCAACATCTCCCCAAAGCACGTCTTGCACGTGAAGCAACACAATTTGAACCAACTATAATAGAGTTTTCCTCAAAGTACGATTTCCTAGCAATAAGTCTATCTCCTTTACGCTCTTTTGGCGCAAAACCATGACAAATGTAGAATGCATGCTTTTTCTCAACAGGATTAAAACAGTAGAGTATAAGTTTTGCAAACCCGTTTTCCGGTTTGCACCTACCTGTGAGAGGTCTACAGGCCACACCAAATATGCATGTGCCCCGTGGCGTCACTTTAGACTCTCTTTCCAACTCCAATGTCGTATCATGGTGTAATTGTATGTTTGGACTACCTCTACAAACATAAACTTCTATACATACTCTATCACATAGTGGCAACGGTACTCCGCCGGTGCTAAACTATGGTAAAACGTGATTTTTCAACGCTTAGGCGAGCTCTAGTAGAAGCTCTTGTTGAAGAAGGTGTAATACGTTCAAAAATAGTTAAAGAAGCTATGCTTAAAGTGCCTCGTGAAGAGTTTGTTCCTAGCCATCTTCGCGACTATGCATATGAAGATACGCCTCTTCCAATAGGCTACGGACAGACTATAAGTGCACCCCATATGGTAGCATTAATGTGTGAAGAAGCACAATTAGCACCTGGTATGCGTGTATTAGAAGTTGGAACCGGTAGTGGCTATCACGCTGCCGTTATTGCTGAAATTGTGGGTCCGAAAGGTGCTGTTTACACTATCGAACGACTTGCTGAATTAGCAGCTTTTGCCCGCAAAAATCTGGCTAGAACAGGCTATCTCGACAAAATAACGCTTATCATTGGAGATGGTAGCATGGGATACCCACCTGCTGCACCTTACGATAGAATTATTGTAACTGCTGCAGCACCCCAAGTACCTCCACCACTAATCAACCAACTTGCTACAGAAGGTATAATAGTCATTCCCATAGGAGATAGATTTAACCAAACACTTTACGTGGTACGCAAGAAAAGCGATGGCAGCATAGAGTATAGAACGGTAACACCATGTCTTTTCGTACCGCTTATAGGAAAACATGGATGGAAAGATTAACGTCTGAACCAGAGGTCTAAACCTAACTGTTTACCCTTGAAGTGCTCGCGATAAGCTTTCTTCAACCTCTCAACGGCATTCTTAACACGCTCAGGAGAGAAGTCATGCTCTACAACTAGTAATTCATATATCTTTTTCTCATCAGGTTCATGCCATTCTAATTTATAGTTGTCAGTTACTGGAGGGTTCAAGAAGTAGTTAAATATTTTCTCAGGATCTACAGGAAATTCTGCCCTAGGTAAGCTCCTTAACAGTTTATAGGGATCTTTGTATGCTTTAACCATTTTGAGTGCTGTCTTGGGCCCAATTCCTCTCACACCATCCGGATTATAGTCAGTGCCGATCATGATACCTATCAATATTAATTGTTCTCGAGTTATGCCTAACGCCTTTAGTATCTTTTCTAATTCTAAAAGTTCTGGTTTAAGCTCAATATACACATTCTTACGTGGAAGCTTTCTACGACCACTGATAGCCAAATTACGCACTAGACGGGGAGCACCAAACAAAAGTGCATCATAATCTTGACTTGCCGCTGACCAAGCATCACCTTTCCTAGCCATGTATGCTGCTTGCGCTTCGCCTTCAGCAGGTGCCTGCACATAAGGCACTCCCATTGCATCTAGTAGCCTCTTTGCATCTTCAACCATTTCATCAGTAAGCTTTGATGCCATTTGAGCATATCTTCTGGCTTCTTCTAATTTACCTGCTCTTATAGCTTCTTCATATTTCTTAACTGCTTCTGATTTAACCTTTTTACGTCGTTCTATTTCCATATATTTCATTTCCGGAGGTTTACCATCAAAAACATAAACCACTTTAATTCCATACTCCATCAAGTTTATTGTTCTATAAAATAGCCCGCTCAAGTGACTTGTTATTCTACCTTTCGAATCCATTAATGGTGTACCATCTGGTTGACGTATAGCCGTTAAGAATTGATAAAGAGCATTGTAAGCATCTATAGCAACAACTTTGCCTCTAAGTTCTTCCAGGACTATTTCTTTGATTGCATCTTTAGGTATAATCTCTCTGATATTAACACCCACACTCTCCCCTCTACAATCTTAGAAAGGTTGCATTAGTTTTTCTTTACTAATCTCACTTCCCGCACATCCTCTTTAACCACTATTACTTCTACAAGACCTTGCATTTCAAGTTTCATTAATGCCTTTAGAAGTTCGGAAAAAGTTGCATTCGTTTGACTACTAATTGCCTCATAGAGTTCAGCATCTCTAGCACGTCCACCCCTACGCTCAAGTTCTTCCAGAATAAGATATTCTAGTGGGAGATTTCGCCATGTTTTAGTCCTAAGAAACATGTTCTCACTCTCGTTTTTTGTTAAAAATCTCTCTGCAACTGACTCTACACATTGTGTCAAAAAGGAGATTTGTAGAAAGTCTAGTGCATAGCTTATGCATAGATTGTTGGTTTGATTTGTGCTGTTTTTCCTGGTAGCTGTTGACGTGCTCTTTCATACCATTCTTCATAGAACTTTATCATTTCTGGAGTTAGTGATGGTTTTACACGCTTCAATGCTTCCATAAAGTGTTTCATACGAACTCTTGTAGAGTTAATATCTTCTCTCAACGCTAGTAGTGCTGCTTCTCTAACCAGAGCTTCTAGGTCTGCTCCTGTGTATCCTTCTGTTATCTCTGCTATGTGTTCTAGGTCTACATCGTCTGCTAGTGGCATGTTGCGTGTGTGTATGCG
>DQUB01000105.1 GCA_015662475.1 Pyrodictium sp. | reverse complement strand
GTCGCGGAAGCTTATGGTGAGGGTGACTCACTAGTCATTAGCGGCCACATCTACGGGTGGACAAGGCTACGCATACTATTCCCCCACCCAGACTCCCCCGGTGAGAATGTGGCTAGTTTTCTCTACGGACCAGGCACTTACGAGCTCGTGTTAAGACTCTCCCCGCCCCATGAGCCTAGCAGGCTTAGCTTGTGGGGCTGCGGCAATTACAATATTGTCCTCAGATTCAGCTATGGCAACATTGTAGACGAAAAAGAAGCACACATAAGCCTAGCTTGTAGGCTGAAAAAAGACCACGCTATATTCGCAATAAAGCCTACGAGTAGATTCTCCCCTCGCTCTCACCCCAACCTCGTATCCTCCATCCTTTCAGCCTCTCTACCTTAACAGCTTCAACGTATCATGAGGCAATAGACTTTCCGACTATGCTACTGTTAAGCCTCTACTACCATTATTGCCTTTGCTTCTCATATTCCACACAAATTGCAGTAGACTAGCACGTAAGAACACCGCTCTTGTCAACTTCGACCGCTAATGCTATGTACTTGGATATCATCTAATAGCATTATGGTAGAGCTCTAAAAAGTGTGGAAATGGTTAAGGATGGTTGGACTGGAGAAAAAAGTATCGTTTAGGATCTACTGTGGTAACTCTATCACCAGATATGATACTTCAACGCCTTCCCTGCAGATTCTGTCTCTAGCCTTTTCTACAGCAGTTTCGCCGAAAGCTTCCTCGTTGGTAGCATAGTTGCGATAGTAGACGCCTACTTTTTCTCCACCCAGTCTTACACTTTCAACGAAAATGTCGCCACATACTATCCTTATGTCGTGGTTGGTTGTATACATGCTAAAGTCTAGAATGTCAACGCTAGCAGTACCGTCCTCGACTAATCTGCCAGCAGTACTAGCCGCTGGATGGTAATTGCTGGGTATGTTCCTTGAAATTTCCTCGTCAACTGCTAAACCTGCGGTAAATAGACGTGTTACACAGTCTGGTTTCCGCTCTTCAAGAGCAACTGGTGCAGCTTCAATCGGCGTTGGAGCTGGAATAGCAGGTAGCCTCTCGGCAGGTATTTCCGCTCGCACTACTACCGGTGCTTTAGACTCTACTAGCTCTAATAGCTTCTTCATGAAGTTCTCAACCTGTTTTCTTTCAACGTATTTTTCAGCTTTTCCGTACACCGTAAGCCTAGCTACAACTTCGTCTTCTCTACTACACCTCACTACAAGCTCTACGTTTATGCCGCCTTTGCCTCGCACTACTATCTCATTTTCCTCCTCCTTGTACTCTAGTTTTAGCTTTATCCTCTTCTTTGTGAACTCATCTGGGCTATACGCGTAGACTACTTCTAGCTTGTCTCTTTTAACGGTATATTTTTCAACTTCCATGAGCTGTCGAAGAAAAAGCTCGTATATTTCGTCTCGTGTAATCTTCTTTAGCGTTTCTCGGCAAGCTGGTACAGCTTTTGTCTCTACAAGCTCTACCACATGAAACCCCTCATGCTAGCAGTTGTGATGCTAGAGCGTATACAACGACTATATTAACAATTTCTATGACAATGAACACGAGTATTGCAGCTTTTACTCCTGGTTTTTTCAGTGCTTCTATTGGTGTTGCCATACCAGCTAAAACCATTGCAAAGGCCAGTAGCCAGTTGCGCGCAGCATGGAGACTTGCTTCGATGCTAGGTGGAAGTGTTATGAATGTTGATACAGCGGACCCAATAAGCATTAGTAGTACTGCTAGAGGTAGACGTGCCTCATAGCCTCCAAGTCTTGAAGCAACATATGCTAGTATGATGACTACTATTGGTATTAGACAGTTTTGTGCATATTTAATGCCGAGAGCTATCTCGGCAAGCTTCTCAGGCAAGTTGGCGGCAATAGCCCTCACAACAGGAGTACCATCAACAACGCCGCCAACCAGAGCTCCACCCACATTTCCAAGATTGGGTGCCAATAGCGCTAGTGCAATAGCGAATGGAGAGCCTACAATAGCTATGAGCAACATTGCGATAACAAGGTGTGCAAACTCGGCATTTGCAGCACGACCAGTAGCAATGGCAGCTGATATGCCACATATACTACCGCCAGATACAAACGTTGCAGAAAACCTCTCGTCAAGACCTAGCTTGTATGCTAGAAACATGCCAATTACTAAAGCAGCTGCTAAGTTTGCAACCACTATAATGCCAGCTTGACCTCCAAAAGCACCAAGCCTATCAAAACCAGCGAGAAGACCTAAGATTATCAGGCTAGCGTCTATCGGTATCCATGGGTTTAACCGTTTAAAGATTTCTCTTGGAGGCTTCAACGTAACAGAGATTGCAAGCCCTAGTAGGAAGCCTACCAGTGGGAACTCTAGACCATAGGCACCAATCCCAGTTGTCTTCTCGATAGCCCATGTTACAAGTGTTAGGACAATAGCGATCACAAGAAATACTGCTATAGAGGCTTTAGTAACCTCTGTAACCTTTTCCTGAGCCGAGGACATCTCTCACCCCACCCCCTACCTCCACCTTATCCCCAACACGACGCATATAACAGCAAAGATTATTGCAAGCACCAATGCAATTAGGTCTTCACGTTCAACGGCTACCCTCACGTTTGGTGCACCATGTAATAATATGCTTATTATAGTAGTATATTACGTTTAGTGGTATTAAAAATAGTTTTGCAGAAAAGATGCTATAAGTAGATTAGAATAAATCCTAATAATTACTATACATAATTGACTTTAGTACCGTATAACCCTTCTTTTTCACAACAACTTCACAGTTGCCAAATATTTCCTCCATGGTGCGCCTAACTCTCTCAACGCCTTTACGTAGAACAAGCTGTAGTGAGCCACCTTCAACAAGATATTCCGGCGCTTGGCGGACAATAGCCTCGACGGTTTCCATACCAGCAGCGAGAGGAGGGTTAGAAAGTATAGCGTTGAAACGGAGACCTTTAACAGGCTCATACAGATTGCCCTGTAGGACAACAACTCTGTTGGCAACGTTGTTATGTTTTGCATTCAACTTTGCCAGCTCAACAGCACGAGGATTCACATCGACCATGTAGACTCTAAGCCTCGGGTACAATTTGGCAAAAACAATTCCTATAACCCCATACCCACACCCAAGATCCAACAACAGCCCCTCCTCAGGGACATCAGCATACTCGATAAGCAGTCTAGTACCCTCATCAACACCTTTTGAAGAGAAGACGCCTCCACCCACGATAAACTCGAAACCAACACCACGTAACACCTCGCCAACAACACGGAAACCACCAAAAAACCTACGCCCCCTACGGAAATAATGTGAACACATTTGCTAGAACCACCTCAAACTGCCAATGATACCAAATCCTTCTACAGCCAACATTTAGGGTCTAGAAAACCTGCTTATCTTGCTTAAACTACGTCTTCCAATCTCTCCAAACCTTAAAGCAGTATTATTACCATCGCTAGTCCAAAGTTTGTGCGGTGAAAGCAAACTTGTAGAGCGTCGATACTAGTCTACCGCTTGGATATCATCAAACTGGAATTAGGTTGAGGTCCTCCAAAATGGTTGGCCTAGTTCCAGGCTATGCTTAGACAGCCTCGTTTCAGAAACCCGTATGATTTGGACTGTGTGGTTGTTTGTTGCCCGTGTGCTCATAGAATATCTTGCAAGACTTTTGGACTTACAGTGAAATTGTGTAGTATGTGTTGGTGGTTGGCGTTTTGGTAGTGCATGGAATGGGATAGATCTTTTGGTTTGTTCTATGCTGTTCTGGTTGTGGGTGTAGTGTGGGGTTTTTGCTTGCTTGTGTAGTTGGGGTGGAGGTTGTTTGGCTAGCTTGGATAGAGGCTGTTTTGGTGGTCGTGTTGGATGTTATCTCTTCTTGGTTGTAGCTTTGGTTGTTGTGTCTAGTGCTGCTGTTTTAGCCAAGCTTGCCAATGTCCAAGGGCCAGTTGCGGCTTGGTGGAGACTCGGTATAGGTTTTCTCGCGCTCTTCCTCCTAAGGCCTGCTCTGCCCGCCCGTAACGTCTACTGCTTGGTTGCTGGGGCTGGTCTTGCAGCCCACTTTTGCCTCTGGTTTGAGAGCTTAAGGTACACTAGCGTTGCAGTATCAACAATGATCGTCACCACCTACCCTCTATGGCTCGGTCTTGCAGACCTTATGGTTGGGAATATTGGTTGGGTAGAAGTTGGGGGTCTCGTCATCGGCTTGATAGGGCTAGCCTTATTCTTCTACCCTACCCCAGTGTCAAACCTGTATGGGCTTCTACTAAGCCTCGGTGGTTCTCTAGCAATAACAGTCTACTTCTATGCTGGTAGGCTAGCAAGACTTCAAGGACAACCAGCAATAGAATATTCGAGAACAACCTATCTAGTAGCTTTTCTCCTTGTTTCAACCTACCTCACCCTATCCTTTACCAACCCTCTCGACGTTAAACCCTCCAGTATTCCACCCCTCATACTGTTAGGATTAGGGCCAATGGCCATAGGCCATACGCTAATCAACCACGTTTTAAAGCACATGCCAGCTTCCAAAGCAACATCTATAATCCTCTTAGAACCCTACATAGCAGCTCTCCTAGCAGC
>DQUB01000027.1 GCA_015662475.1 Pyrodictium sp. | reverse complement strand
TGAAGAAGAGCTCCTAGAAAACGTAGTATGTGAGGTGGTGTTGGCTTGTAAGGCGCAATCTTAGCAACGCTCACAGCATCCATCTACCCTTTTCACGCTATAAGGTGCAGGTATCCTCTAGACCTTAGCTCTTCTAAAGCTTCTCTAGGGCCACGAAGCGGTCTTCCTGGTTCAAGCTTGTAGAAGTGCAAACTACGTTTTCTAACTGCAACATAGATGGCAATTTTATCCTCTCCAAGGTGTTCAAGTGCTTCTTCAAGTAAATAGACAATGATGTCCTCTCTTGGAGTAGACATTACCACTTGGACACCTCTAGCAACAGTTTCCACAAGTGCTCTAGCTAAATTCTTAGCAGAATAAGGGTCTAAAAGGCAGCCAACATTACTAGCTATTAGCATTCCACCCCCTTTAGCAAGAGACATTGAGAGCAGCAATGGTATGATGTGTCTTATTGATGAGCCCATCGACTCGAGTCCAACCCAGTCTCCAAGCCTATCGTCATATAGCTCTAGCTTGAGAGTAAGCTGCCCACCCTCCTCTCCAACTTGTAGTCTAACGCCTTCAAAACCCAGTATTTTCTGCATATACACTCTAAACCTATTCCTAAACTCGTCATCGGAGGCGTATCGCGTCAAGAGCGAATAATAGTAATAGGATGGACTCGACTTAAATGCTTTTGGAACCCCACGATAAACAGGAGGCAATAATTCGATGACTGCAGGTGAGTATTCTACAAAGTTACACAAATGTGAGAGTGCTTTCAAATGTTGCTCCGCAACGGCCGAAAGCTCGGCAAACATTGTTGTTGCAATCTGGCGCAATGATTCTCTTCTCTTACCAATAACCCTCTTAACATCGACAAACGGGAGAACAAGGTATTCTCCAAGAGCGTCCAATTCGAGAGCGAGAACAGGAGCGTAGACATCACTTACTTTTGCATCGCGAAACGTTTGGATAAGCTGAAGTGCTTGCTGAGGTTGAAAGTATTGAACTAAATTATTTAACCGGTAAATAGTTTCTATAGCCTCTTCATTGATGTAGTAGGCTAGAAGAGCTGGGAATTTTCTGCCCGCATAAATGTCTGATGAGGGATTAAAACTTTGAGGCCTTTCCCCACATAGTATTTCGCCAAATAGAGCGAGCCCCCTTATGAGAGCTGACTTGCCAGCACCTACACCACCAATAAATATTGTAAGAGGAGCTAGATTAATTTCTAATGGTTCTTCGTGCGAAATACTTCTAAAACCTTGAATGTATATCTTTTCTACAAGTCCCTTATGTGGTTTCATTAACATAACACCTTGCAGTCTTTAACATGGCTAATACTTGTTACTTTGTATTGAAATTCACCATGTATTATACTCTAGTAATATTACAGCTTTTAATTTTCGCTTACCAGCACCATAGGAAGGTGGGGTGACCAGAGCCTCGCGGGTCGAACCAGTCGCGCTACTAGTTACTCTCATGGCGGCAATCATATTAGCAGGTGTGCTTACTTTAAGCGGTCTTCAACGGTATGCAGTACTATTCCTAGCTGGGGCTTTGCTCGTAATGATTCTTGAAGTGTATCTCTCTTAGCGGGTTTCTAGCTAGGGGTCTACTTAGCTCTAAAACAGCCTCCACCGGAGCCTCCACATCTAGGTTTTTGCGCCAAGCACCACCCACTGCAACGAGTATAAAGACTCCTACCAGTTTGGCCTTACAATGTTCTACAATGGCTAAGAGAGCGCGTAGTGTTTGCCCACTTTCAACCAGGTCATCAACTATGAGGACTCTATCTCTATAGGATATGTGTTTACGTGGCACGTAGAAGTATATTGGGTTATAGGTGTTGTCTAGCGCGATTGACTCTATGTAGTCCTCGTAAGGGTTGTCCTTGACGCGTCTCGCTATAACCAGTTGTGCGTCAAGCTCAAGTGCTATTGCCGTTGCAAGAGGAATGCCTCTAGCTTCGGGAACAAGCACCTTAGTTACTTTCGCACCACCATACTTCTTGGCCAGATAGGCTGAAACGAGAAACAGCATTGAGGAATCAGAGAATACAGGTCTTGTGTCTATATACCCTTCTTTAACGTCGAGCTTCCTTAAAACTATATCTCTAAGTCTCCCCTCTTCAAGCACGTATTCAACTATCCTTTTAGCATGTTCCGGGCTAGGTATCGTGGAACCTCGAGTATAGCGGCACAACATGCTCGGAGGCAAACCCACGAGTTTCGCTAATTCACGATACGAGTAAAGCGGTTTAAGTGCACGCAAAACACGTATAGCCAACAATTGCAGCTTGATTGTTTCGAGACGATTGCTGGCCACCGATTAGCCCCCGCACGCACTGATAGGAAGGAGAGTTATTGTAGCTCTCCCCCATAAGGGCTATATGGGTGTTACCTTGAAGCTCTTGGCAACCCTGCTAACACTTGCCATTATTGTATTACTTGCATCAAGCAGTTTAGCTCTTTCACAATACGTTGAAATCGCAATAGAGCCTCCACCTTTACATCTCAAAAACATAACACTATCAGCTAACCAGGAGTTCTACCTGAGAATTTATGGTCCTCCAGGAGCATCTGTAGACTTCTACCTATACGAGCTATCCACTGGCAATGTAGTCTACAACATTTCATTTCCAATAGGCTCAACTGGATACACAGTGCTAAGGTTAAGAGCCCCAAGCAAACCCGGGCTCTATATTGCTCTATTCAACATTGACGGCTCTACCCAGATGTTGCTACTTAGAGTTGGCCCTCCTCCACCATTGCCTAAAGAAACCATAACTGTAACCGTCACATCAACAACAACTACTGTTGAAGAGATCACTGTCACAGAAACCATTACAGTTACGGAGACCATTACTACAACTACAACACTACATCTACCAACTATGCAGCCTGTAACTGTCTATGTGACCGAGTATGCTGTATCTCCTCTGGCGCCGAAGATAGTGTTTACAAGGGTTTATGGAATAACAAAAACTGTTACAACAACGGCAACCATATATGAAACTTCTACGGTTACAGTAACCATGCCCATTTACCAAACCGTCTATGAGTTTGTAAAAAGCGAAGTACCTATAACTAAAACTAGCCACGAGGTCGTAAAAGTTACAGAGACAAAAGTTGTGAAGGAGACTGTACCGAAACCAGTCCAAGTTAGAGAGTACTTGGTCAACGTCTCAAGCCTTGCCGCTACTTTTGTTCTAGGTGTTGCTATGGGTATGGCCATTATGTCGGTGTATGGTAGGCGATAAGCAAATGCTATTTAGCCTCTATAAGGCTATGCTATCCTGAGGGTCGTATACAATGGCAAATAAAGCTAAGGCTAATGAGCAACAGGCAGGAGAGGAGGTTGTACCCAAGAAGAAGATTGATGTTAGAGCAGCTTTACAGTTCATACCACCTGCAAGCCAGCTCGCGTCGGAGAAAAGGAGGGCAATTGTGGAGAGAAGAGTTAGACTAAGATTCCACAATGAGCTTAAAGAGTCTATTGCTAAACTAAACCCCGATTTGGCGAAAGAGCTCGGCGTTGGGGAGGGCGACTACATAGAGGCTGTAGTGGCTCGCCGTCACAGGTTTGTCTACAAAGTTGAACTTGACGAAAATGTGCCAGCTACAGAAGTCTGGGTTAATGGTGAAAAACTCCCAGAATATGGGGTTTCCGATAACAGCATTGCCACAGTGAGAAAGG
>DQUB01000047.1 GCA_015662475.1 Pyrodictium sp. | reverse complement strand
GCCTCGCGGACTCCACAGCTACCCCCAACGCGGCCGGCTTAACTTCCGGGTTCGAAATGGGACCGGGTGTTGCCCGGCCGCTATGGCCGGGTCGGGCCGCCATGAATGACTGAGGCCTGGAGGGCTATTTATAAGTTTTTCTTTTTGCCAGCCTCGATCCTTTCAACAAATATTGCAATTATTCTACCCTTCTCCTTACACTCACTACATTCAACTTCCTTGCCCACATAGTCACCTTTACTGAATTGACGGGTGATTCTCTTACCACAACACTCGATTACGCTAACCACACGCTGAACTTCAACTCTTTTGGATCTCCTTATGTGTGCTTGGACTATCATGTATGCTAGTGAGGCTATAAGCGATAAAAAGACTATGACCGCGTATAAGTCTATCATCTGGTTATCCAAATTCATTGTGCAACACCCAAGGTGTTTCCTACGCCAACAACTATGACTGCTTTACCCGGTTCTACAGTCTCCCTTATAAGCTTCTCAACCTTCTCTATAACCTTATCGATAGCCTCTACAACCTCCTTAGGCATTGTATTTATCGCTTCCTCTAACGATACCTTTATTGCAAACGCGTAAAGGGGGATTCCAAGTCTTGCAGCGACTCTTTCAATCCTTATCTTTTCCGGGCCTGGATCACCCATTGCAACACCAGCGCCTTCAGCTATTGCTCCTGTCTCTTCACCCTCAAATTTGAGAGCTGCATCAACAGTTATTATCGCAGCAAGATCTCTACCGTACTTCTCAGCCAATTTTTCAACAGCCTCACCAGGTCTACCAACGGTGCTCCCTGGACCTTTAGCCTTTACAATAATCACTTTACGTCCTTCCAGCTCGTGCACACTGTAGATGGTGTCCTTGACTATTTCTACAGGTCCTTCAATTCTAGGTAGCTTGTTCATGAGATAGTATGCGAAGAGTGGGCCTGCTGAATCCCCTATAGGTCTGCCATCAGCTATCCCCTTACTAGCCTCATAGTAAGATCGTGCTATACGCAATATGAGGGGAAGTTGAAACATTAGTTGGCCTAGCAATAGCGGGTTCTCAGTCTTAATACCCCATAGCAGGAGATGGCGAACATACTTGTAAATCATGTTGAGCGCATTCGTTATACCAAGCAGTGTGACTGCAATCTTCTTCTCAACACTATCAGCCTTTTTTGCCGCACGATCTACAAGTTCTTCGATGCGCTCCTCACCTGTTCTCAATATTCTTTCAAGTCTACGAATTATGTCGATAGGCTCTATGCTAACTGGGCTTATCGTGAAATACTCGCTTGCTATGTTGACGAGTTCTTCCGGATTTTCAACGCCTATGTCTTTCAAATATTTGGCTGTCCGTTCCCTACTACGTCTAGCATAAGACTCTAGTATGCTCAACTTTGACTCAATGTTTCTCTTCCACACTCTCATTTGAAGCTGCTGAGCATATCCAAAAAGCATTAGAATAGAGATTATGGTTGACACTAAGAAGCTTATAGCTATTATCCAAGTTGCTATTTCTGAACTAGAGCTCGTAGCCTGAAATACCACGAATGCACCCCAACGTCTAGTTAGCTGATTAGATTGGTTTATAGTTGTCCCTTACTCCTTAGCCGTGGTTACAATGACGTTGTCCTCTAGAACCACAATTGTGTGCTCGAACTGTGCAACAATACCTCTACTCTTCTCTACCAGAATCGGATACTGTATGAGGAACCCCATTTTCGCCAATCTCGCTAATGCAACACGTATCTTGTCTACATCTCCAAGATCTTTTACCAGCCATCGCTCTGTGAAAGGTAGTGTCCGGAATTTCGAGGCTATATAGGCCAACATCTTTTTCTCAAAGGGTGTCAGTCTACGTCTTAGCTTGGTCTGGTGTAGAGCATATATAGTTACAATGTCGCCTTCCTCGACATAGCCAACCCCCGTTGTTGCAAAAGGCTCTATAGCGTAGACTTTCCCAGCTTTAAACGAGCCTTTTAGAAGAGGGTCTGCAGCGTTTGGTATACTTTCACCTGCATGGACCACGTATCTATCTAGACTGTGACCGCCAAGGTTCACTATTGGTTTATAGCCGTAGCTTCTAATGACAGACTCTATTGTCTTGCTAATAGTGTAGAATGCTACACCTTTTCTCACCTTTTCCAACGCTTTTTCAAGTGCTTCTCGAACAGCCTCTGCTAGTTTTTCGTAGGCAGGATCAAGCACTACTGTTGTTGCTGTATCCGCTATATAGCCATCCACGTGAACACCGATATCAAGTTTAACAACAGCTCCTTCAGGAACAGTGCTTTCATCGCCAACCCGAGGCGTGTAGTGTGCTGCTACCTCGTTTACTGATATGTTGCATGGGAATGCTGGTTGACCACCTAACTCTACTATCCGTTTCTCAGCATACTCACAAATATCCACAAGTTTTACTCCTACATCGACTCTTTTAGCAGCCTCCTCGAGGACTATACGTGCAATACGTCCAGCCTCGATGTATTTCTTGAGAACCTCCTCTTCCACCAGCTAAACACCAGAACATACAAACATCGGGGCAACCAAAATAACTCATTGCCTAGGAAATACATTACGGTGAAGTATATGGGTTATATAAGATGGTTGGGCCATGCAGCTTTCGAGCTCTACCTGGACGGCTATAGAGTGCTAATTGACCCTTGGCTAACAAACCCGCTATCTCCTGTAACAGTGAATGAGTATAGAGACAATGTCGACCTAATCATAGTGACACACGATCATAGTGACCACGTTGGCGAAACAGTTCAACTACTGAAACAGAATCGAGGTGCAAGACTGGTTGCAGTCTACGAGCTTGCTAACCATCTTGCAGCTAAAGCAGGTGCTCAGGATAGAGCTATAGGCGCAAACATTGGTGGGCCATTCGAGATACCGGGAACAAGTTTACGCGTAGCATTAACGCCTGCACAGCATAGCAGCAGTATCGGCAGTCCAACAGGAGCCATAGTATTTTCAAAGGAAGCCATAGTGTATCATGCTGGCGATACAGGACTATTTGCGGAAATGAAGCTTCTAGGAGAACTATACGATATCAAAGTTGCACTACTACCCATAGGAGGACATTTCACGATGGACATAGTACAAGCGGCAAAGGCTGTTGAAATGTTGAGACCAGATATCGTCATACCAATGCACTACAACACATTCCCGCTAATAAAAGCTGATGCAGACAAGTTCAAAAAACTAGTTGAAGAAGAGAAAAAGCTTCCAGCAAAAGTAGTAATACTTAAACCAGGAGAAAAGTACGAACTTTAAACTCGCAACTTAATCGCTTTTTAGCCTATTCCCACAATTTCTTCTACGGGCTGACCTTCTGACCCTGAAACTAGTGGTGGGAATAGTTGAACAGTGAAGAGGGGGCAAAACACGTAGTACCGCTATCCTCGTTGCCCGCCGGTTCTAAAGCACGTGTTGTAGATGTTGTAGGCGGCTATGGTTTTCGACGTAAACTTTTCGAGATGGGGATTACCCCAAACACCGTTGTCGAGGTATTAGCAAATTCGCGAGGACCAATTTTAATACGCGTTAGAGGGGCCGTGATAGCCATCGGCCGTGGTATGGCTCACAAAATACTTGTTGAACCTGTTTAACACCCTTCTAAACCTTTAAAAGTTTTGCTACAAACCCACCGCTACACTTCGATGTGTGGGGGTATATTCTCTGCATTCGCCCATCTAGAGGGCTTGGCACACCTATCCAAGGTTTTGCTTCTACTATTTCAACTCCATAGTTGTCTGCTACCCACTTGACAACATGTTCGTTCTCCTCAAATGTGAGTGTACAGGTTGAGTAGACTATTGTTCCTCCACGCTTTACGAGCTCTACAATTGCTGCTAGTGCACGCTTTTGAAGTCTAGCAAGCCTATAGACTATGGAGGGTCCTGTTTTCTCTAGGAAAAGCCTTGTCTCTGGACTATGCCCTATTCTACCAATACTACTACAATCAGGATCTACTATTGCTGCACCAAGACTTTCTCTACGTAACGGTGGTTTACGAGCATCAGCTTCCACCAACACTGGACACCACACCTGCTGCTGCTTCAATAGTCTTTGTTCAGAAGCTAGTCTACGACGAGATATCTCGATAGAGACTGAAGGTGTTAGACAACGCCATACAACATGGCCTACTTTGCCTCCAGGTGCGCTAAAGAAATCTCCTAGAGGTTGTGGCTGGCAGCCTAGCACGTGAGCTACCAAAGCAGCACTTCTATCCTGCACATAGAACATTCTTGGATCAAGCTTTGCTAGACTACCAGACGCTACACTCTTTATCATCAATAGATCGTCGAGTACAGGATCTGGTTCAGCCTCGATGCCTATACTGGCAAGCCGCTTAACAGCTTCTCGAGAATCTATAACGTTTTTGTTAAACCGGATCCACTGAGGTATTCTCTCGTTAAATGCTCTGAGTAGATTCTCAACACCGCTAGGTGGCTGTAACTCTTTAAGCTTTCTAACTACCCAAAGAGGAACACTATACTTTACCGATAGTCGTTCATCTCCACTATACTGTTTCAAGACATCGTCTAGCTCCAGCTTTGACAAGCATTTCAGGACATCAGAACCAACAACATTCTCATAACGCAGTAGCTTATCGAATCCAACAAGTTTCCTCCTAAATATAGCCTCGTATGCAATTACCAGTGATAGCCAACCACGCCTACTACCTCTCACCGGACCATCATAACCACAATAGCGAAGAGCTGCTTCTAACAGACGATAGTTTCGGAGCACACCTATACAGAGCATGTGAAGTAGTGCACGTGGTGCTTTCTTCGACAGTGGATGTTCTTCTAACAACATTCTCAATGCAACCATTCTACGTTCAACAATTTCAAGCAATGTTGCACAGATAGGCTCAACGTCCACAGCCACCCCTACAATCACAACGAAAACTATACCCTTACAAACACTATAACTTTGGAGGGGCTAGGTTTGGCAGAGCAGGTTAAACCAGAAGAACTCAGTTTCGAAGACGGTGTTTATCTAGTCAGACTGGCAAGGCGCACAGTAGAACAATACTTGGAGAAGGGTGAGAAGCCTCCAATACCCCACGATGTCAGTGAGAAGTTGAGGCGTCCAGGAGCAGCATTTGTAACTATAGAGACCTACTATGCACCAGAAAGACGCGAACTACGCGGCTGTATAGGCTACATCGTCCCCGTCAAACCTCTAGTAGAAACCGTAATGAACGTCGCCCTAGAAGCTGCTTTTAACGATCCACGCTTTGAACCGTTAAAGCGAGAAGAACTTGACCATGTCACATTTGAAGTTACCGTATTAGGACCCATGGAGCCTCTACCAAGAGACCCCAAACTTAGACCTAAAGCTTTCCGTGTTGGAGTTCACGGACTCGTTGTTAAAAAGGGATTCTTCCAAGGAATCCTACTACCTCAAGTCCCTGTAGAATACATGTGGGACGAGGAAACGTTTCTGGCCGAGACATGCGTTAAAGCCGGTCTACCTCCCCACTGCTGGCTCGACAAAGAGACGGAGTTTTACAAGTATACAGCAAGAGTGTGGAGAGAGAAAGAGCCCAGAGGCGATATCGAGGAAAGAGACTTGGTTAGAGAACTTGAAAAGAGGAGGTTCGGTTAGAGCCCGCTCCTCATCAGCATCGGATGCGAGCCCAGCTAAAAGATCCACACCCCTCCACAACTCGACAATATTCCCCACAAAAACTTTTTATCCATTACCCGTTTTTGTCATGATAAGTCTCCACAACTGCAAAACGCTTCGTGGACAACTGAGAACAAATCTTCAAACCCATCGCCTCTTAATGCTGATACCATTACTGGCCTCATACTCTGCTGATAATCGGCAACAAGCTTTACAAGATCTTCAGCTAACGCTGCATCAAGTCCACGAAGCTTCTTTACAATTACCTCCTTAAGCGTTTCCGGCTCATATACGATAGCTTCTATCAGCTTACGCTCCTCCTCACCAACAAGATCTATCTTGTTTATCACAGGTATTACTGGAATGTCTAGCTTGATTTGAAGGAATAGACCAAGCGCCCACGACGAAACAAAATCGCCAACATTGCTACACAACTGAGCATCTACTAGGAATATGGCTATTGTTGGTGCTCTCCTTAAGAGCTTTCTAACAAATTTCCTACCTTCAGCTCTAAACATGAAAACCTCTAATTGGCCAGGCGTGTCGATAAAAACTATTGCGTCGTATGGCTTGAATGCAGGATTTGCTAATATCTCATCGGATTTCTCCAAGAGGAGTTCACTAGCCTTTAAAAGAGCTCCATTAGGCCCTAAATTGTACTTCTTCATTATGTCAACAACTGTGAATAGGTTTCTAACGTCAAAGTCTGGCTTATAGGGTACTGTTTCGGCTCCTGGATCAAGGTTGACAACTCTAACATTATGCCCATTCTCTCTCAACCACTTCGAATAACTAGCAACTAGAGTAGTTTTACCAGATCCCGCCAAACCTGCAACGAGCAGGTACACGCTACCCCCCAAACACACTATAGAATACTCACAATATTTTCTCGAACTCCTTTATAATGGCTATTATCTTGGTCTTGAAACACAATTAGTATTGGTAAATGGCTACTTTTTAGCCGAAAAAATCGATTGTGTTGAAAGGGTGAGGTATTGGTAGGACGTAGATTAGCAAAGCAAAAGCCTGAACCAGTTAGAACTGAGAGCGGTGAGCAACTCTACCTGATGTCCATTAGACCTCAATTTGCGTTTCAAATATTTCGTGGTGTTAAAAAGTTTGAGCTAAGACGTTGGATAGGTGTACCTATTGAGGAAGGGTCCATAGTGGTTGTCTATGTATCCGGCAATGTTAGAGCTATCATGGGAGAATTTAAGGTTGGTAAAGTTATATCTGGTAGACCTGAGGATGTTTGGAGAGAAGTTATACGTCATCCCTCACCTGGCATCGATCACGATGATTGGGCCTATATTCGTGGTGCCAATAAGGCACTAGCGCTAGAAGTTGTCAACGCTGTTTTGTATCCTCGCAAGGTCACCTTAGAGGAGTTGAGACGAGTTATACCCGGCTGGATGCCACCACTGAGCTACAAAGTGTTACGTGAAGGAGACCCTGTTTATGAGCTAATCATTAGGCCTCTACGTAGGCTTATTGGGCGATCTTAACGTCTCGCATGTATTTCGACAATATCTCCATCTTCTAACACATGATCTGGCCCCACACGCTCTCCAGGATATTTTGCTGAGGGGCCCCACACCTTAGCATACATGAAATACTCTGCTAGGTCGCTGTGTATCTTTCGCGCTACATCAATAACCGTTGATCCTTTGGGTAGTACAAGCGGTGTCTTACTAGGTTCGCCATTTGGCTGTTTGGTATAGACTCTAATTATGTTGAGTCGCTTAAAGATGAGCTCTCCAAGCTTGTTGAGATTTACACCGTACTTTGCAGATACCGGGAGTAGCCAAACGCTTTTATCTCGTCTCTCTGCAAGGTAGTTGTAAAGCTTCTTGTATCTCTCCTTAGCTCCTGGAACATCTATCTTGTTTGCAAGCACTATGGTTGGCTTGTATGTTAGTGGTCTAAATATAGCCAATTCTATATCTTCTAGGCTAACTTCGCCAGATATTATGACTCGTGCACGGTAAATGCGGTAGCTAGCTAGTATCTTTTCAACATCTTTTATTGTACCATCAACTATTTTGCCACCATTCACCATGATAACATCAATACCACCACTACCACCTTTCTCTATTTTAACAGTTCCACGAGGCTTTTCCACCAGCACACCATGTTGAGCAAGAATGTCCCTCATCTTCTCATACTGTTCGATTGGATCGCCTGTAGAAAGATCAACGACCAAGAGAATGCCATCAGCATTCCTAGCAAGACCAGCTACTCTAGAAACAAATTGAGGTGCCTCCTCAGTTAGAGGGGGAGTGTCGACAAGCTGAAAGTATATATCTTCATACTTCAACATGCCAGGCACAGGTAATGTTGTTGTGAAAGGATAGTCAGCAACTTTTGTACGAGCACCTGTCAACTTTTGAACAAGCAAACTCTTACCAGCATTTGGAGGTCCTATAACCACAAGCTGTGCCGCACCCTCTTTTTCGACAAATATGCGTGGACCACGACCACTCTGTCTTTTTCGCCTCTCCCTCTCAAGCTCTTCCTTTAGCTCAGCTAGCCTTCTAGTTGCCCAAAGCAGCAGGTTTTCTGCACCTTTATGTTTTGGTGCTACCGATAAGAATTCTTGCAAAGCCTTTATCTTCTCCTCGATGGTTTTAGCAGCAGTATATTTTGCTAGCTTAGCTCTAGCTTCAGCAGTAAGGTTTGCAGGCATGCCAACTTCCCTTATAAAAGAAGTTGTTGTAAAACGGATAAGCCTCTCGCACATGGGTTTGGAGGTGGGGTAGGATAGTGGAACTGGCAGAATTTGACGAAAATACACCCTATGCTATTGAAACTGTAAATCTCAACATATACTATGGTAACAAGCATGTTGTTAAAAATGTTAGTTTGAGGATACCTAGAAACACTGTGTTTGCCATAATGGGGCCTTCTGGAAGTGGTAAGTCTACACTTCTACGAAGTTTTAATAGGCTCTTAGACTTTTACCCAGAAGCACGTGTAGAAGGTGTCGTAAGAGTTCTCGGCGTAAACATATACGATGAGCATGTTGATCCAACTATTGTGAGGAGAATTGTTGGTATGGTATTCCAGATACCAAATCCCTTCCCCCACTTAAGCATCTACGATAATGTTGCAATAGGCCCTAAGCTGCATGGCATGTGCAAATCTAAACAAGAGCTTGACGAACTTGTCAAATGGGCTCTAGAGAAAGCTGGGCTTTGGGATGAGGTTAAAGATAGGCTTCACGAACCTGCTACTAAACTTAGTGGTGGTCAAAAACAGAGACTTAGTATTGCTAGAGCTCTTGCTCTAAAACCTAAGATACTGCTAATGGATGAACCTACAGCTAATCTTGACCCGGTAAGCACTACGCGAATAGAGGAGCTCATTGTAGAGTTGAAAAAAGATGTAACAATAGTGCTTGTAACACATTCACCTAGACAAGCTGCGCGTGTAGCAGACTACGTTGCATTCATGTATATGGGCGAAATAGTCGAAGTTGGCACCGCCAATGAAATATTTACAGCACCTAAGAACCCACTAACAGAGAAGTATCTAACAGGAGTTGTTGGTTGATAATCTTGAGACTAATAGAACTTGGTATGAAGAAACTTGTTGACTTCCTAGAGGAAGAGAAAAACTTGTTGAAAGAGGGTTTCAAACATGTAAGAAGATGTTTAGAAACTAGAACGTGTAGAGAGAGTAAAGCCTTTACAATAAGTACAAGACTACTCATGCTCCATGAAGAGCTTAAGGAGTTAGCCGTAGAAATTATTGCTCGTTACCAACCAGTTGCAAGTAATCTACGCTTTATAGTCTCATCCATGGAGGTTTCCTACGATCTCTACCGCGTATCACGATACCTCGCTGAAATCGAAAGACTATTGAGATTATCCCAAAACGTGCACTGCAACTACAGCAGCATAATAAAGTTGTACGATATTGTTGAACAAATGATTTACAAAGCTGTAAGCGTGTTCTTGGAAAAGAAGGCTGAGGAAGCTAAAGATGTTGTAGAAACAGATAATACGATAGACCGCGCATACGTTGAAAATATAGAGGGTATTGTACGTGTACAAAAGATTAGCGCATGTGATGCTCTCAAGCTGTTAATTTCCAGACATCTAGAGAGGATAGGCGATCATGCAACATATATAGCAAACTCAGCAGTATATGTTGTGACAGGTCGTAGGCCTGAAACAGGAGAAACCTAGCACTCTAGGCCAAGCACGTCTAAGAGTTCAGATAGAGATCGAATGTAAATGTCAGCTTCTCTTGCCACTCTTTCCTCAACATCGCCTACAGCAACTCCAATACACGCTTCCTTCATCGCAGAAAGATCCCATATACTGTCACCCACAAAGACTGTTTCATTTAGGCCAACACCCATGCGTCTAACAAGACGGGCTAATGCTAGATGTTTTTTGCCAACCTCGACCAGGGGATAACCACCTGGTACAAGTCTACCTTTATGGTCAAACTCTAAAAGAGGAGCCATCCAGTATTCAATTCCTAGAAGCCTAGCAACCTTAGCAACTACTACCTCCACGCCAGCACTTAGAAGCCCAACCTTGTATCCTTCCTTCTTCAAACACTCTACAACCTCGTATGCTTCAGGGAGAGGTTCAACATCTCTTACAATTTCCTCGAGGTCCCAACGTGTGAGACCTGGAAAAGCTTCAATCCATGCAAGTGTGTCTAAGTACATCCACTCCCAGTAGCCTATCTTACCCTCCAGAAACAGCCTATAGTTTCTCTGCGACACATTAACAGTTCCAAGCTTTTCGTGGATGTAGCCCCAGCTACTCTTTATCGGGACAAGCACTCCATCAACATCGAACACCACAGCTTTAATTCGTCCACAGCTTTTCCACATACTCAAATTCCCGCAAGAGCATTATCTAGATCTTCTATTAGATCGTTAACATCTTCTAAACCAACACTAAGCCTTACAAGATCTTCCGTTATGCCCAACCTTTTCCTAATATCCTCTGGTAAGTAGAGGTGACTGGAGGCTATCGGGTAGGAGATCAGCGATTCAACTCCACCAAGACTAGGTGATGGTGTTATTATCTTAAGCCTTTTGAAAAGTTTTTGCACAGCTTCACGACCACCTTTAACTCTGAAACTGACAACGCCGCCATAGAAGTTGCATAGTAGCAACCGTTTTGCAATACTATGCGATGGATGTGATGGAAGCCCTAAATAGTATACCTCAGATACTTTGGGATGGTCTGCTAGAAATTCTGCAATTTGTTGTGCAGATCTACTCTGTCTTTCAAGTCTCACTTTAAGCGTTTTCAAACCTCTCATCGCTAGATACGCTGCATCAGCTTGCATAACCGAACCAAGACTTCTACGCCAATCCCACAACACATCATCAATAGTTCTTTTATCACCAACAACAACACCGCCCAGAACATCGTTGTGACCTGCAATATACTTTGTAACGCTTTCTAGCACTAGATGTGCTCCCAATTTTAAGGGTTTAAGTAGTATTGGGGATGCGAATGTATTGTCTACAACGAGTATACAGTTAGACTCGCTACATGCCTTAGCTAGTTCAACAATGTCGACCATGTATAGAAGTGGATTGCTTATACTCTCAACAAATACTAGCTTACGCTCTTTTACACTACTTACCTTCTCTACCACTTCGTCAGGCTCAATCACAAGTTCTAGCCTATACCCGATCTTGCCCGCCATAAGCTTTAGAAGATGCAATGTTGTACCATAAGCGTGCGCCCACAGGATAACTGTTGTATCGGCGTCGACAAGCCCTAGAAGGATTGTTGTGAGAGCAGCCATACCACTATTAAACGCTAGAGCAGCTTCACCACCTTCCAGCAATGCCATAACCTTCTCGAATACTGCTACAGTAGGATTATCCTCTCTACCATACTTCCAAGGTCTTCCGTGAGGTCCCCCACTTTCAACACCTGTGAACCTATAGACTACACTCCTATAGACAGGCAACACTATAGCTCCATAAGGGTCTTCAATAGCATAACTTCTAGCTATTATCGTGTCATCAGAAAGATTACTGCCAGTAATCTTATCATTACCCATACTATCAACCACTATAGCCTCCCACGCATACTAGACTAAAATGCTATCCCCAGACTATATGCACGAGGGTAATCGTGGGCAGAAAACGCGGTGTTATAGAAGAGCAGCTACGACGTATAATCTATGGAAACAAGTGTTTAAACTGCACAATACTAGTGGTTGATAGAGCAAGAACGGTAGGGTATAGAGAGATACCAGCTAGTGTTATAGTCAAAGTAACACAATCCTATCTAGTGCTTAAAGATGGCACAATAATTCCACTACATAGGATATTGTGCATCAAAGATGAACGTGGAAATATTATTTGGAAACGCTAACGACAAACCTCTCGCAACGTTTTGTAGATAGGCCCGCTAGGCTGTAGTATACTTTGCTTTAAACGTATACATTTCACTTCTACTTCGCCAATTTCAACGTCTTTAAACTCTTCCAAAAGCTTAACAACACGCTCAATATTCCTACTACCTTTCAACCTAGCCAATGTTATATGAGGTACAAACTCTTCCTTCTCAGCACGAATACCGATTCTTCTCAATCCACGCTCAATCTGCTCATGAATACTCTTAAGCATATCAGCACCTTCTCTAACCCCAACCCAGATAACACGAGGTCTCACAACACTTGGAAAAGCACCAACACCAACAAGCCTCATCTTAAAAGGTTTAAACTCTACAGACTCCATTATACGATGAATATCGTCGACAAGACTCATAGGAATATAACCTAGAAATCTAATCGTTAAATGCAAATTATAATCCTCAACAGGCTTCATAGGAGCACCTGTACCCACAAAAGCATCTCTAATATTGACAATACGACCAACTATTACAGGATCCTCAATATCAATAGCTATAAACGCACGAATACGCTCACTCAACAGCACCAACCCAACACACTCACATAAAAACAACACTTAATAAAAGACACCAAACCACATAGAAATGCATGGCGATGAAGACCGGATCACGGAATGACCAGTGGGGGATGAAAGTAAACCCCGCAGCACTGAGCTCACCAACACAATGAAACCAAATAACCCCCACCACCTCTAATCTTGTTCCGGTAGGCGGCGGTCGTCTAGCCTGGACTAGGACGCCGGCCTTCCAAGCCGGTGATCCCGGGTTCAAATCCCGGCCGCCGCACCACTCACCCTCCAATTTCTAAACAAGATTTCCCACCCACAAAGTAACCATACTGTTTATTCTGCTAGTTATATTAAAAAGCTGAGTTAGACGTTTAACTATATGGAGCCGCCACAAGAGGGCCGAAAGGCCCTCGATGAGTGGATGGCCTCTAGTGGCTGGGGGTCGGGGGTAAACAATTCGTAGTCTAGATTAACCTGCTATTGTCCCCGCTAGTAGACTTACAACAACATTTCTAATTTGATTCTTCCGATGCAAACACATTTATGGCATCGCTTGCCTTCCTATTAATAGACCTATCTTGTTTCTCGTATAGCACAACCATTTCACGCTCTAATATTCGCTTTATAAGGTAATGTGGTATTTCATGCCTTATAAAAGCTTCTATAACTTTTGCTTCAGCTCTTCTTAAAAGTTCTGCTAAAGTTGAAACTGACATTCCAAGCTCTGATGCAAGTTCTTTTAGGCTAACTTTTCGAGGATAACTATAGTAACCTCTTAAATATGCGTGCACCAATGCGTATTCTTGACGTTGTGTAAGCAGATAGTCTATTTCATCTATTGAGTGACTTAATAAGATCTGGCAACCATACTTTTTAAGCTCTCTTGTCAACGATGACTTTGAAAGTATGTACTCGACAATAACACCACAAGGCATAACTACAAACGTTTTTGCCATTGTGCCAAACGGCGGGTTTAGATAAGGACATCTACTGACATTACACAACTGTTTGGAGTATACGACACGGTAAATCTTGCTATAATAGGCATCGTAGACTAGTTGATAACGAACACCATCAGTACGTCTCAATATCTGCTCAAACATTTTTACCTTATCTTTATCACCACTAACTCTTAGCCATGCTTCTCTCTCACTATTATTCTCATTTATCCTTAACACACGCACAACTATACCATCTAGCTGCAACTCGCCATTCCTATATTCAAAATTGTAAGACTGTCCACATTTTTCGACAACGGCCCTCAATACACAATTATTTTTAAAAAGGCAGAAAACGACCAACGGTTTGTTGCGCAAGCAGCTTCCCCATACTGTCAGTCATAAACATGATTATGGATAAAAATAGATATTTTTGAAGCAAAATAATGCAAGTACCATTACTTATCTTACCCTTAATGTTTTTATCCTATAAACCAACAAGATTATTGCTATAGCGATAATCGCCACGCTAACTAGAGATGCTGTTGAAATAAGCTTTACTGTTTCACCAGGCGCACCCTCCTTTATTGTTAATGTTGCATGTGCGTATACAGGGGATGTCTTTGTAACAGTTTGCACTACTGTTAGTGTAATAGTGGCTGTTGGTTGAAGTGGTTTAGCTTGTCTCATTTTCTCGAAATAGTTTTTGAAGAAGTCGTAGAGCTTCTTAAACTCTTCATCTGATATTGTTGGTGTCATTCTCTTCATTTCTTTCATTAGCGCATCGTAGTTCTCAGCTCCATATTCTTGTTTTACAGCTGTATCTATATCGGAGTACTTCGATGTCCAATCTCTAAGCTTCTCGAGCAACTTGTTAAAATCTACCGCTGTTACACCATTATGGCATATGCTACAATGTTTGTTAAAGATTTTCTCAGCTTCTTGCTCTGATATTGCTGTAGCGTTCAGTATACTGAACAACATTCCTAACAGTAGTACAACTAGCATAGATGGTATCAACATTGCATTGGTGATGTATCTCCCACTTATAGCCATGTTTCTCACCCATGCATCCTATTTCAAACCTATGTCAAAGCATGCTAAAAAAGTATTATGTGTGACCAACACTTTGACGTTGAATCAGGAGTTTCAATGCAGCTCGTGCCAGTATTGCGTATACTATAAATCCTATTGCGTGAACCCCCACTGTTATCGCTACTTCTATTGGTGTTGGAACATAGCCAACAACTTGGCCAAGCGAATCTGGCGTAAATGCTGGAACAACTATTGTAAGAGTCTTCTCACATATAACGGCAACTATCACAATAGTCGACAATATTGCTATACCTTTGCGCGTATTGCGTATGCTGGGTATGAAAGATAGTAGTACTGCCGCTACTCCTAGGATCACCCATAACCAGCCTAGAAAGCCTAACCACCATATGTGTTTGCCAAAGAACAATACGCTTGCTTGTGCACGTTTTAAAGGCTCTGTTGTATACCAGAATATTTCTTGCACCTCGCTTAGCGTGAAATAGAGTCCTATGACCAGACTACCTACTATGACATACACTGTTTTCCTATAGACGTCGAAGTCGACCTTTAACCCCATTCTAGATTCTGCTATCAAGAGTATCAATAGTAATAGAGCAGGTCCACTTGCAAATGCTGTTGCAACGTAGCGTGGTGCTAGTAGAGGACTATGCCAATATGGTCTTGCAACTAACGCTTGCGATATGAATGCTGTTACTGTGTGAATGCCTATAGCAAAAGGTGCTGCTATGACCATGAACGCGTGTTCAAACTTAATGGAAGGTTCTTGACCTGCAAGCATCTTTTTCAACACGTAGATGTAGGCTAGTATATTCAGAATCAAGTATGTTGAAAGCACTATGAAGTCCCAATCCAGTATTGATTGTGGGAAGTTTGGTAGTTGAGGCATTAATATCAATGTTCTTATCGGTCTACCAACATCAACGAACAATAGCATCATGGCTATTAGTATGGCCGCAATAGCTTGTACTTCTGCTATCACAGCAATCTCCCTGAAGCCCTTGTGGTGGAACACGTAGCCCGCAAGTCCAAACATTATAGCAGCAGCAGCCACACCAACCCAGAAGATGAAGAATGCTATGTATAGCCCCCAAGGCACGCTATTGTTCATCCCTGTCACTATCATGCCGCCTGCATCACTTCCAAGGAATATTGGTGCATGCTGCACAAATATCCAGAGGTAGAGGCCGTGTATGGCCATCAAAGCCAATCCAGTTAATAGACATTTGTACGATGGCCCTCCACGTACAATTCCTTCAGCAATCACATATCTAATCAAATCAACTAATGTTACTTTGCCTCGACCTTCCACCACCCATCACCTCCTACCTTCTTGCTTATGCACAGGCTTTGAAGGACCAAAGAAGTAGAAAAGTCTTGGATTAGTACCTGCTTCACTCTTCAACGTATAAACACCATACCTTTCAATAACTCTCCTAATAGGGCTATTCGGATCGTTCAAATCTCCAAAGACTCTAGCTCCAACTGGGCAAACCTCAACACATGCTGGAACACCACCATCTCTAGTACGTTGTATGCAGAATGTACACTTCTCAACCACATGTGGTACGCGTGGTACATTTCCGAGAATATGCATGTTGGGGTTCAACTCTAGTACTGGTACTACGGGTTTAGCCCAATTGAAATACCTAGCTCCATAGGGACATGCTGCTATACAATACCTACACCCTATACACCTATCATAATCTACAACTACTATGCCATCAGACTCCTTCCAAGTTGCTCTTACAGGACAAACCATTACACATGGCGGATTCTCACAATGCATACACGATATTGGAATGTATACTGTGTCTGGCAGAGGTGCCATCTCGTAATCCAATTGAGATCCCAGTATCTCTGGGAATTCCTTCCTCTCTACACCCAACACCTTAATCCACTCAATATTGAGATTACGTCCTTGGTTATTCTCCATTACACATGCATAAGCACAACGACGACAACCAATACACTTGTTAAGATCTATAGCCATAGCAAATCTTACACCCTTCCTTGGACCTGTAGCTTTAACCTGTATAGCATCACACCTACGTTTAGCCTCAACACACTCAACACTTTCTTCACCTCGCTCTCTACACAATTTCGCTGCCTCTTCCATACACCATCTCTTTAACTCAGCTTCTTTCTTCTTAGCACGCTCAGCATAGACGCTATATTCTCTATCTATGGCGCTCAATAGCTCCACTTTATCAACAGGTTTTAGTAACTCCATCAGCTTCTCTCGTTTAACCGCTATAAAGCCTATTGCAGAACCCACTACTGCTACTACACCTGCCTTAATCAAATTCCTTCGAGTTTCATCTACCACGCCTCCCACCCTTCTCCAACTCTACAACAAATGGCACTACTATGAGCATAAGCGATGAAATAATAACACCTAAGGTTGTATATGCTATCACCGATTGATCAGGAGGTGGAGGTCTTCTAGAAGGAGGCGGTAGTGGAGCAAGAGGTTTATAGTGTGGGTTGTGTGGAGTGTGACATTCAACACAACCTTTTGCCGGTACTACTGATAGACTGGTATAGTCCTGGCAAAGATGCAACCAATAACTCACATTCTTATACCCTTTCACCAACACCTTAACCTCTCCTTCACAAACAATTGTCTTATTGCCATGCACCAGGTTGACGTAATCACGATAAGTCTTTTCATGGCATCCTGCACAAACAACATTCAACTCTTTATAGTCGCCTTTGTAGAAAGATACGATGTTGACACCACCAACTAGTTCACTCATTGTTGGAGGTACATGACAGTCTGCACAAACAAGACCCTTGTGCGCACCAATAGTCAAGTTCACTGCATGATATACACTTGCTTTCTTCATACCAGTCAACTTTAGCTTTAAATGACACTTTTCACATGGATAGAGTTCTTCCTCTTCAGCAACCGCTACTGCAGCTGCACTAGCCGATATTAGCCCCAAAATAGCCAACATTACCAGCATAATCATACGCATACACTCACACCTCTCCATAACCACTTAGGATTTGAAAGATAAGTTGGACAGACAATCTGTGCAAAAATGTTGAATAAATCCAAAAAATAGTTTTGGGGTTATAGTCAAAAAACTTGTATGCATATGTAACACCTTAAGAGTTTTATACTCCATTTAGCTTCTCCTAAGCAACAATGCTATTAGCGATATTACCGCAACAACTGTTAGCAACGCACCTATACCAAGTAGTAGAGTTGCTGTACCCTGCATACCAAGCACTTCCTTAGTAGCCTTTGATATTTCAGCAGTAGCTTTAGCTAACTCAGCAATTCGAGACTCGGCAAATTCAGCTGTCTCTTTAGCTTCCACAGCTGTTTCAGACACTTTTAGGATATCCTCCTTTAAGCTTGACAATTCGCTTCTAACCCGACTCTTGAACTCCTTAAAGTCTTTGTCAAGTTTCTGTGTAGCAACTGATAGCTGGCTCAACTTCTCAACAACGTTGTTTAACTCTGACTTTAACTGTGCCACTTGCTTACCTAGTCTTTCCACACTTGCCTCAACCATGCCTGCTTTAGACCTAGCTACATCCGCCTTTTGCACGGCAGTATTGGCTGTATACTCTACATCACGTAGCTTAGCTGCTAACTCATCATATTTTGACTCAAGATTTTCGAGACTACTCTTTAGAGCTGGTACTGTAGCCTCCATTGCCGCTAGCCTAGTCTCTAGAGCGTTGAGTTTCCGCTGCAGTTTAGCTAGCTCTGCTGCAGAGACACCTCCAGCTGCTAATTTTGCTACCTTCTCCTCAATCTTCAATATCTTCACCATAAGTTCATAGTATGATATCATCCTACCCAGCTTGTCCATAACAGTATCTACAATGCCCAACCAGTGTGTATAGTCTGGACCCATCATCGCTACACCAGCACGCCATCTTCTACCATCGTGATGCCATATGTAGTACCACATGATCTCCATAAACTCGTCAATCTTGTTCTTTGGATCGTGTATGCCAAGCTTCCATGCATACTTTAACAGCTGGAAAGCAAAGTTGGCTGTTATGTTGTAGTCGATTTGGTTCGCATCATAGATTATGAAGTAGTTGTCAACCCATTGTGGACTATGGCATAGCTTACATACAGCCTTCATCTCCTCACGATGCTCTTTCAACTCACCATAGTACTCTATTACTGGTAGGTTTGGAAGTTCTAGACCTCTCTTCGCACCACTTACTATCTTGTAGCCTTCAAAGGCTACCCGATTTTCTAGTAGTCCAGCACCAGTTAGCTGACTAGCTCCCTTGAACACTGCATTTTGTGTATGGTCTGGCCACTTTGGCTTGGGGAATGCGAAGAAGTGCATGCTATCCCAGACAATCCTCCTACGCAGATCATGGGTACCCTGTACTACTATCTTGCCATCTGGTGTTGCTAGTGTTGACATGTGACATGTTGCACATGTTGGTGCTATAAAGTCTATACCCACTCTCCAAGGTAGAGCTTCCCAGTTCCAGCTCTCACCAGTCATCGCATAGATGTTGCCGTGCTTGCTCTCCTCATACACCTCTATGTGTGGATGGTCAACTCCTAAGTGACATTGTCCGCAGGTTTCAGGCTTTCTAGCATACTCTATGCTGAATTGATGTCTTGGGTGACAAGCTGTACATGTACCTAGACTACCATCTGGATCAACTCTACCAGCACCATTGTTTGGCCAACCCCAAAGGTACACTTTGTCCCTCTCAACCTTGTATGGTATTACTAGTGAGCCGTGACACTGCATACATGCAAAATATACATAGGCGTTGCTAAACAGTGGATGCTTCATTACAGCGTTGAAAGCTGTACCACAGAACTCTGCTACAAATCCGCCTGCCTTCACCTCGTGTGCCAGCACACCACTTGCCGGGTATAACGGTGATACTATCTCTTTGAAGAGGTTCATCATTGGTAGACCAAACATTTTTACTTCTGGATCATCGTATTTGCCCTGAGCTATCTTTCTCAAATACTCTTTTATCCACTCCCAAGTTATCAGATCCTTGCCAGTCTTTTCATAGACTGGTGGCAACATGTCAAATTTCTTATTCTCTTTAGCATACACCACAATCTTCTTATACCACACCTTCAACCAGCTGTTAAGAGCGCCAAATCCATGCCACGTCCAGCTAATCTCCATAGCCTCTTTATAGTGGCATTGGCTACAATCTTTGAGAGTTACAATAGTGACTATTCTATATCCAAAGTGGTCTTTAATAATGTCTGGCCTGTCCTGATCTTTAAACATACCATGACACTCATAACATCCAACAACATACTGGTAATCCTCAAACTTGCTTGCCAACTTCACATCTTTGTAGCCGATAGTAGCATATAGATTGTAGACGTCAACTGGTCTATGCCATGCATGCTTGCTACGTAGCCAGTCATAGACAATATCTGGCGTTACTGAAAGATGGCAGCCAATACACGCTCTCGTCTCTGGACTACATTGCAAGTATACTTGGGCTAATAGTTGTCTAGCCTCATCCCCATAAATTTTAGCCGGTGATGTCATAGTCGGTAGCTTTTGTGCTACTGCAGTTACCGGAAACACTGCTGTAGACAATGCAAGAAGCAATATGAAGAACATACTCAAAGGTTTTTTCAATCTCATGGCTAGTCCACCTTAATCCCTAAGTTGTTATGAAGTACGTGAATACTAATATTGATAGGTGTTCTACCGTAAGGAAGAGGGAAAAACTTAAAAACGTAGAAAAAGGAAATCAAATCAGCATGTAGAATCGTTGATTAAGGTATCGAAACTATTTAACAATTCCTCCATCGAATTACAAAAAACCTAGGCATTTATAAATGAAAGACTTTCAAAACAATATAGTGTTTTTGAGGGAGGGGTGTATGTTAGAGGTGTGGAGCCGCCGCCGGGATTTGAACCCGGGACCTCCGCCTTTCAGGCCGCGTGAGGATACCAGGGCG
>DQUB01000021.1 GCA_015662475.1 Pyrodictium sp. | reverse complement strand
TGCATATTGTGCTAGTTTTACAGCCTACACAGATACACCATCTCAACATTGAAGCCCAGCTATTACAGGTTGTTTGGGTGTAGGTGGAGCAGATGTTTTCGGCTCGGCACCCAGCGCCACCACAAAGCCCCCGGCTCACTAGCGGGGGCTTCGGATTCGTCTAGCCTCCTCACAGCCACTCTAAAAACTAGCAACGTACACATTTAGATATGCTGTTAGCGTGGAAGAGTTGAAGAAGGGTTGGAGGGGCTCCTCCTCTGGGGAACGTCTTTTTGCATGGTCGTGGTGGTAGGTTAGACTTCAACAGGCGTCCTCTACTTGTCTTCTGGGAGACGACTAAGGCATGCATGTTGGCGTGTAGACATTGTAGAGCTGAGGCGATAAAAGAGGCTCTACCTGGCGAGCTTACAACGGAGGAAGGGTTAAACCTGATAGACCAAGTTGCAGAGTTTGGAACTTCGCCTCCACCGATACTAGTGTTTACTGGTGGAGATCCGTTAATGCGGAAGGATATCTGGCAGTTGATAGACTATGCCAAGTCTAAAGGGCTTAGAGTTGCTCTTGCTCCATCGGTAACTCCTCTGCTTACAGAGCGCGTTATAGCTAGGATAGCTGATGTTGGTGTAGATGCTGTTAGCATAAGTTTGGACTCTGGTGTGGCCGAGGTGCACGACTCAATAAGGGGGATTAAGGGGACTTGGGAGCGAACTGTCTGGGCCATAAAGAAGTTCATAGACTATGGTGTTAGGGTGCAGGTTAACACGCTAGTTTCAAGAGAGACTGTTGGGACGCTTCCAGAGACGATAAAGTTGCTCGTCGATTTAGAGGTACCGGTGCTCGAAGCATTCTACATAGTTCCAGTTGGCAGGGCAGCTCAGGAGATGATGTTAAGCCCACAAGAGTTTGAAGATGTTGGCCACCTACTATACCAAGCCTCCAAATATGGACTGGTTGTAAGGACTACTGAAGGGCCAAGCTTCCGCAGAATATCGCTCACTAGAATGCTTTTGGAGAAGAAAGGCTATGATGCTGAAAACTTGCTTGGTGTAGGCCCACTCTATAGAAGCCTCAAGGAGAAGCTTGAAAAGCTACTAGGACCGCCAAGAGAAGATCCAAGAATATCAACGGTCGGCACACGTGATGGGAAGGGGATAATCTTCGTAGCATACAACGGCGATGTAAATCCAAGTGGCTTCATGCCCTACAGGCTTGGTAATGTGAGAAGAGAGAGTCTCGTCAAGATATACAGGGAGAACCAGGTCCTCAGAAAGATTAGAGCAGCAGAGTTCAAAGGTCGATGTGGAGTATGCGAGTTTAGAGACATTTGTGGAGGTAGTAGAGCAAGAGCATACATGGTGTATGGAGACCCACTAGCAGAAGACCCAGCATGCCCCTACAAACCTGGAACCTTTACACAACTAGCCGAGAAGCTTGGAATAGACGTTAGCAAGCTCCCCTACCTACTCCCATACAGAGAACAGGAGCGCTACATCCTACCAGAGAAACGCTAGCAATAACATGTCAAAACCTTTAGCGGGAATTCTAGCCTTGGGGATAGAAGACTCCCCATACCATGCGAAGTTACCAACTTTAGCTCCTCCCAACAACTCTTCTCTCGACCTCGTGGAGGTTTGACCTGGTTTGATGCTAAAGGGTTTCCCTTCCTGGCTTGTTGATGCTCTTATGGAGCTTCAATACCGTTTTCCACTCGTCGAAGACCCTTACGCTGTTGTTGCAGAACGTGTTGGTGTTAGCGAAGAAGATCTTCTAGAGGCTCTTAAGAGGTTGAAGGGAGAAGGCATATTGAAGAGGGTGGGTTTCTACTTTAACCCTCGCAGTGTTGGTCGTGTAGCAGCACTGATAGCCTTTGAAACAGGCGATGTTGAGAGAGTTGCTGAGCATGTTTCGAGGGTTCTCGAGGTAACCCACTCCTACGAGAGACGTCATCCACGTTATAGGCTATGGGTTGTTGCAAGAGGGTCTAGTGTTGAGGAAATTGTTTCTCGTGTTAGAGAGGTTTGCGAGAAGCTTGGTTGTAGTTGGCTTGTTTTACCGAGTAAGAAGGTGTACAGGCTTTCAGTAAAATATGATTTGAAGAGTGGTGTTTCTAGAGCTGGTCCTTACAGTGGCGTTGTAGAGAACCCTCCTAGCCCTGAAGACATTGGCTATAGCACTAAGCTTGCTAAAGCACTTAGAAGTCTCCCGTTAGAACCAAAACCCTTTGACGTGCTAGGCAAACAGTTTGGTTTGAGTGGTGGTGAGGTTGTTGAGGCTGCTAAAAGGATGCTTAAAGTTGGCATACTTGGCGACCCTGGAGCTGCTCTCGATGGCCATAAGCTTGGCTTTAAGGTTAATGCTATGTTTGTCTTAGAACCAGCTAGCGAGTGTTCGAAAGCATGTAGATGGGTTGTAGACAATTTGCCAGAAGCAACACATGTTGTTGAGAGAAGCGTTGTTGGTGGCGAATGGCCTTACACGTGCTATTTCATGGTCCACGCTGTATCCGAGGCTAAACTCGAACCGATACGTAGGAGGGTTGAAGAAGCGCCGATTAGGAGATTCGAGGTCCTGGTAAGCCTTAGAGACTTAAAGCCTGGTGTAATCCGCTAGCCTGTAGCATGGAGTGTGACGATATCTTGATACCTGTTTCCGTGATGGTTACAGGAAAAGCTACCATCTCGAAGATTATCAAGGGAGAGTATGGGAAGGGCAAGCCATCCAAATTCACCGAAGTTCTAAGACCCATAGTCTTTTGGAACATGACGTACCAGTGTAATCTTCGCTGTCTCCACTGCTACATAAAGGCTATGGGAGAGCAAGCTCCTGGAGAACTTACAACCGTTGAAGCTCAACATCTACTCAAACAGATGGCCACAATGAAGATTCCATTGGTCCTCTTTAGCGGTGGTGAGCCTCTAGTTAGGAAGGACTTCTGGGAGATAGTTGGGGTTGTCAAGGGGAGCCGTTGGCCAAAACTAGCTTTGAGCACTAATGGGACGCTAATAGACGAGGATACAGCTCTAAAGCTGAAAGAGTATGGGTTTGTCTACATTGGAGTCTCAATAGACAGTATTAGGCCGGAATGGCACGACAAGTTTAGAGGTGTGAAGGGGGCATTCGAAGCCGCTGTTAGAGGTATAGAGAACTCTGTATCTGTTGGCCTAAAAGTTGGGATTAGAACGACTTTGACACGCTACAATATAGAGGAGGTGCCAGAAATTCTAGCATGGTGTGTTGAGAATCGTGTAGAGCGTGTAAGCTTATACCTACTAGACACTGTTGGGCGTGGAGAAGAGATAG
>DQUB01000019.1 GCA_015662475.1 Pyrodictium sp. | reverse complement strand
TTGTTACAGGGCGTATTGGTCCACATGCACTTGAGATTATCGGTGCGAAGAAGATACAGGTAGTCCAGCCATACCCTGGAGAGACGCTGGACAATATTCTTAGGAGGGTTGGGCTGCTAGCTTAGACTCTTTTGAAAACCCAGTTGGGGTCTCGATAGCGTTGCTCTAGCTCTTCTACTAGCCTCAACTCTTTTTCAGAGGGTTCGTCGACAACTAGCTCTGCTCCTAACGCTCTACGGAATCCCTTGACGAGTGCTTCAACAACCTCTTCTTTTGAAAACTTTCGATGTAATGCTTCACTTAGCGTTGTAACCCTATCTCTAAACCCTCGATAGCCTTTCTCTCTAAGCAGCTTTATCTGGGGTGCAAGAACTCTCTCCAGTATATCGAGACGTGTAGCATACATTAGCGTTCCATGCTGGAGAAGAGCACCTCTCCTTCTAGCCTGGGCACTCCCCGAAACTTTCCGGCCGCCAACGAGGATGTCGTTTACAGGCTTGTATCTTGCATCCTGTGCTCCTAGAAGTTTTACTGCTTCAAGTACTCCACGGCAGATAATGGCAAAGCTTTTCTCAACATCTTCGAAGGGGCCTTCAGCTTTGACAACTATAGAGTATGTTATTTCGCCTAGCGGGTCATGGTATACGGTACCGCCTCCTGTAATCCTCCTAGTAATGTCAACGCCAAGACTTTTAGCAGCCTCAACATCTACTACTTCGCTGATACGTTGAAATCTACCAACTGTCACAGCGTGAGGGTTCATTATGTATAGGCGTAGTGTATCGCCTATCTCTCCTCGAGAGCGAAGCTCTAGTAGAGCTTCGTCAAACGCCATTTGCCAGAAGACGTTATGCCCTCTATCCACGTCTAAGAGGAGGCGGAGTTTCAAAACATAGTCCCCGAGAAGGTGTGAGGGTTACCCTCTTCAAAAAGATGTTTTTGTGTAGCTAGACTATGCTGGAGGGTCTATCGTGCTGGTTAGAGTTTCGCTAGGCTCGCTAGCAGTTCTAGGTCTAGTCGATGTTAGACTCGATGCTGTTCCAAAAACGCTCTATGTTCTAGAGTATAGTGTTGAGGGTTGTCTTGGAAACTGTGTTTTTTGCACGCAATCGAGAGCTTCTAAAACTGATAAGAGGTTTCTCTCTCGTGTTGTATGGCCTGCTATAGATCTTGACGAGGTTGTGTTGGCTCTCGGTAAATGTTGCAACTGTTTTGCTAGAGTTTGTATCCAGACTGTTCTAAAGCAAGGCTTTTTCCGCGAAGCACTCTCAATAGCCTCTAGAGTTTTGGAGACTTGCTCACTACAAGTCTCGCTTGCAACAACTCCTGTAGGTAGAAGGTTGCTTTGGGAAGCGTGGAAAGCTGGTGTTGATAGCTTGGGTGTAGGCTTGGATGCTGCATCGCCTAGGGTTTTCGCTAAAGTTGGGAAACCTTACACCTTCGATCTATACATGAGGTTTATCGAGTGGGGAGTAGCTGTTTTTGGGCGAGGCAACGTCTATGTGCATCTGATAGCCGGTCTTGGAGAGTCTTTAGACGAGCTTCTAACGGTCATGGAGAAGGTCTACTCTATGGGTGCACGTGTAGCACTCTTCAACTACACCTACACACCAGGTCTCCCACTACGTCTTCCAGGCATAGACGTGCTCTCCTACCGCGTTTTACAGATTGCAAGGCTACTCTTAGAAGAAGGCTATGATCCTAGACACTACATCGACTTTTCCAAGAAACCTCCAAAGGTCAAAGAACAACTACCCATAGACCCTAGACGTGCACTGTTAACCTCTGGCTGTCCAGGCTGCAACAGGCCATTCTACAATGAGGGTCCACTTGGCCCAATCTACAACTACCCTTCAGAAGAGCTGTTGTCGAAGGACAAGAGTTGGGTTGATCAGCTCCGCTCAATAGGGGTCAACGTAGGCTAAGTAGATGCATGGAGGGTTGGGAGGAGCTGTGTTTTGGTTCTAGGCTTTCAGCACATTAGACGTTTCACAATTGTCTCGATAACCGGCACAAGCTGTTGGCTTAACTGCAGGTTTTGCCGAGCTCGATTTCTAAAGACCATGCCTAGGGTTGAGCGTGGAGACCTCTACAACACCCTTAGGAAGCTTGCACAACGTGGTGTTCGAGGAGTACTTGTTAGCGGGGGGTTCACCAGAGATGCACGACTACCACTCACGCTTGAAGATGTGGAAGAGTTGAAGAAGGCTAAGAAAGACTTTAACCTGTTAATATCGTTGCATCTTGGCCTAGAGGATCGAGTAGATGTTTTAGAGGCTCTCAAGGATGCAATAGACATAGTGGACTTCGAGTACACCGAAAGCCCATACATAGCCTTATGGACTCGTAGACTCTCAGCCAATGACCTCCACCGCTACAAGCTTGCACTAGAACGGATGCTAGATGTTGGCCTACATGTTGTACCCCATGTATTCCTCTGGCACCCATTGAGACTAGCTGAAGAGTTAGAAGATGAGCTTAGAACGTTGAGAGACTATGGGCTTGACGAGGTAACCCTTCTAGTCTACATGGGCAGGATAACACCTAGTCTAGAAAGGCTTAGACTGCTTCTCGAAAAAGCTCGTAGAGTGTTCGACGGCAAGCTGTATCTGGGTTGTATGAGGCCCATGGTTGTACGCAAATATTTTGATTTGGTGGCTGTAAGAGAGGGTCTAGTTGAGAGAATAGCTGTGCCAAGCCCACGGCTTGTTAGGGAAACGAGTATGGAGCTCTACGATGCATGCTGTTCTATTCCAGACAACCAGCTATACCAGTTCAAAGTGGGAGAGGCTGGCGCTGCTCTTGAGTAGACGAGTTAGCGTTGCTAGACTCTCTATGGGCATACTAGCACTGTTCAGTGCAAGCTTCAC
>DQUB01000093.1 GCA_015662475.1 Pyrodictium sp. | reverse complement strand
GCCGTAACACCAAAGATTGTCGAGGGACAGCTAACCCAGACATTGTGGCTCCTCTTCAGAGTACTAGCACCAGCAGCCTACCTAGCTCTTCTAACATGGGCTATTGGGTGGAGAAGCCTCATAGAGGGCTTGAAAGGGCTTAAAGTTCCAAGCATAGTGGTAGACCAGCTTGAAATGGTTGCCGAGTTTATACCTAGATTCACAGGGCAGCTGATAGCCCTCATGGCAGCTAGGAGAGCTAGGCATCTAGGAGAACCAAACAGGAGAGAATGGTGGAAGTTGCAAGCGACTGTTGCAGGCGAGCTACTGATAAGGGCAATGTACACTGCAACAAACCTTGCAATGGCCATAGAAGCTCGAACACTCGGTCCACACAGAACACCGCGGAGGAAGCGGTGCAGCAACTCAAGCGGCAAATGCACGCTGCTATCCGCCTCCGGGCTGGCTATCGTCTCGGCGGGAGTGGCAGGGTATGCCCTCGGCTATTGAGGCTATAGACATCTGGTTCTCTTACATCAAAGGAGTCCACGTGCTACAAGGAGCAAGCCTAAAAGCAGACTATGGCGAAATAGTCGTGCTGTTAGGGCCAACAGGCTCTGGAAAAACAACACTCCTCCTAATCCTATCAGGCTTGCTGAAGCCTCAGAAGGGTAGAGTATTGCTAGATGGTAGAAGCCTCTTCAACCAACTACCAAAGGCTAGAAGGAGAATAGGAGTAGTCTTCCAAAACCCCGACGACCAGCTCTTCAACCCAACAGTCTACGACGAGATAGCCTACTCACTCCGAACACTAGGCATGGCGGAGAAGCAAATCAGAGAACGTGTCAAGCAAGTAGCCGCAATGCTAGGCATAGAACACCTCCTAGAACGCCAACCCTATAGACTAAGCATGGGAGAGAAAAGACTAGTTGCTCTAGCCTCAATACTCGTCTACGAGCCCCAAATAATAGTGCTCGATGAGCCAACAACATTCCTAGACGACACATGCACACGCAGAGTAATATGCACCCTACTCACACTCCGAGACAGCGGCAAAGCAATCATAATAGCTACACACGATGTAGAGCTTGCACTATGGCTCGCCGACAAGATATGCGTGCTAGAGAAAGGTAGAACAAAATGCTACAACGCCCTCAAAGCAGCCGAAAAACAGGCTATCGAGCAAACAAGCATACAGAAACACCCAACACTAAAACTAGTACTAAAACTCGTTGGAGGATGGGAAAAACTAGCAAAACTCATAGAAAACGAGAGAAACACCATACGAGAACTCCTACAATGCAACATCTAGCTTCACCACAAAAACAGTCACATGTAGACCACTAGCTAGACATTTATAAAACTTGCATTAGACTCGACAGATACAATGTGCTTCTACACGGCCCACTATATCGGGAGGCTAGCATTCTCGGCAATCGCTACTAGTATCCCTACCTGGACGTCCAAGCTCTCTTACAAGCTTGCGTCGTCTGAGAGAAAAGGGTATGATGAGGATTAGAGCGTAGTATAGGATGCGGCAGAGGCGAGACAGGATATAGTACATGAAGTACATGAGACAAGCAATGGTGAAGGCGAAACCGAAGAGGTAGGTTATAAAAACGATTGTTGAGATAATCTTGAAGAATATGTCCTCCAAAATGCCCACCCACGTAAAAGTGGAAGT
>DQUB01000024.1 GCA_015662475.1 Pyrodictium sp. | reverse complement strand
GGGAGTACTGTTATTTCGCTTGAGCTTCGCGAGAAAAAGTTTGAAGATGATGTTGACTTCTTTGCTTTTGAGCCAAGTCCTTTGATAGAAGAAGACACCTATCGTAGTTGGGCTAACGAGCTTGGCTGGGAGATGACCTATACAGAGCTTGGTACGCCAAGGCTTATAGCTAGAGTTGGGGGCACAGATATTGTGTTGGAGTTCTACGAGAATATCCACGATTTCTACGTGCCACCAGAAATGCTTGAGAGAGCACCAGCTAAGAAGCTTAAGAGGGTCGAGATTAAGGTTTTGAAGCCTGAAGACTATATAGTGTTGAAGGCGAAGGCTGGAAGAGATGAGGATATGGAGGATTTGCAGAAGATTAGAGAGCTTATAAGCATGGGCAAGCTGAAGATCGATGAGCGATTGGTTAAAGAGGCTATAAACATGCTACCAGAAGAAGATCAGAAGCTGACGATTAAGAGGTTGAAACGGCTAGGCTTCCGCCTCTAACACTGTAGAGACATTCAAGGTCTTCCAACCAGAACGTTTGCATCTCCATATAGAGCGTTGTGTTTGTCGTGTTAACCCTCTACAGCTCAATATACGTTTTTCTCCAAGCTTTACAAGTGTTTGTAGACTATTGTGTTTCTGGAGGGCGTGTTTCTAATGCCTCTATTCCCAATAGATTTTGACGATCGTAAAGAGGTTGGTAGAACTGGCGAAAAGGTTTCAGCTATTGGTCTTGGTACGTGGGCTATAAGAGACTATTCTAGAGCCGAAGAAGTTCTAGTGTACGCTATTGAGCATGGTTTAGACCTCATCGATACAGCTGAAATGTATGATCATGGTAGAGCCGAGGAGCTTGTAGGTAGAGTTGTACGCCGAGTTGGTAGAGACAAGGTGTTTATCACTACAAAAATGCTTCCAGAACACCTGGTTTCGAGAGACACTGTGCTCAAAGCAGCGAGAGCCAGCCTTAAACGTCTTGGTGTAGACGCTGTAGACCTATTCCTAATACACTGGCCCAACTATACGATGAGCATTAGCGAGCAAGTACGAAACTTCGAAGCTGTATACCTTGAAGGGCTTGCAAGATATATTGGCGTTAGCAACTTCGATAGAAGCGAGCTTGAAGAAGCAATCCACGCTACCAGGAAAGCCGAGATAGTCGTCGACCAAGTACACTACAGCATACTCAACCGCGATATCGAAGTAGACCTACTACCATACGCGATAGAAGCTGGCATAACAATCCAAGCCTACACACCACTAGAGAGAGGAGCAGTAGCACACAACAAACATGTACGCAAAATCGCTGCAAAGATAGGGAAAACACCTATCCAAGTAGCACTAAACTTCCTCATCTCCCGCCCAAGAGTAGTAGCCATACCCAAGACAGAAAACATGAACCACCTAATAGAGATCATGGGCGCACTAGGATGGAGACTAAGCCCACAAGACCTTGAATACCTCGAGAAAAACGTTAACCCACACAACCCAAACACTAGACGTTTCAAAACATAGAGAACAGCATAGCACTAGAAAAGTTCGAAAGGTTAAAAATAAAGGTTCAAAACCATTGAACAAACTCTACAACATACGATGACGATTTGGCAGAGAGTAGGGATTACAGAGTCTCTAGGACTCGCACATTGGGCTGTTAACCCTTCTTCAACTCTTCTTCAGTCCTCCTCTTCTTCACAGCACGATCAAACACTATCCAGTTACGATACCACTCCTCATTCTCTGCACGCAACATCTCCAATATCCAACGAGTAAGCTCTTTTGCCGTAACCTCCTTCCGCTCCTCAGCAATAAGCCTAGCAAGCACCCTCGTAGCTATCTTTCTAGCAACATCTAAAGGAGCACCAGCCTTCAAACACGATACAACAACCTTTTCATAGATAAACGGTTCTCTCCGACCATCCCTCTTCACAACAACTATCTCGGGAGTCCAGAAACACAAGACAAGACACCAAATCTATTCTATAAATTGACCACTAAACATCTCTTACCATTTAAATTTCTAGAGGGGAGAAGAGGGGTCAAACTCGCTTCTAGACTCTAGCTAGACTACAAAAACATAGAACTATAAAGCTCTTTACGTGCAGCGTTCCCTCAACTCTTTTGCAAAAACGTTTAGCTTTTACAAATCTACCTATCCCATAAAAGTGTTTTAGAGTGTTTTGAGTACAGCTTGTTGTCGAGCTAAGTCTACTATTGCGTAGTAGCCGTTTGCTAGTGGGCCTGGGTTTACTATCAATGTTTTATCGTGTTTTGATACTCCTCTAGCTTCGTGTATGTGTCCGCAGAGGTATGCTATCGGCTTATACCTTTCTATCAGCTTTAAGGTCTCGTAAAGGCCAGCATGTACGCCGCTCCAGGCTAGGTCTACGTGTCCATGTGGTGGGTGGTGTGCTACTACTAGGAGTGGTTTGTTTGGTTTGAGCTGTTCTAGGAGCATTTCGACACGCTTGATGTTGGCGAGAGGCTCACGTCCACCTATACCTACAACCACTATGTTGCCATAGTCAAGCACATCTCCTTCAACACTCATACCTGCTTCTCTCAACAACTTCGCAATATAGTGGTCATCCATGTTGCCTGGTACTGCGAAAACAGGTTTACCAGCTCTCCTCAAAATCTCGATAATCTTGCCATCACACTCGATATCGCCACTAACAACAATAGCATCAACATTTCTAGACTCAAGCTCAACCACTCTAGCAAGCATACTAGTCATACAATGGATATCGGACACGTGAAGTAAACGTTCAACCATACCTCCAACCGCCCTAGAAAACGTCGAACAACACCCAGCAACCTTTAAACGCTAGTTCCTCTCACCAAAATGTTTACCGAGAGGTAAAAGGAGGTGTTAGACCTGCAACCCAACTGTACTGCTGTTGTAGAAAGACTACACATAGTTTACCAAAAGGTAAACATGATAGCACAAACACACAATTATGCAGAGACAGTTAACATGTAGAAGCAGCCAACCAACACACAGAATGGAGAACTATGGACACGACCAATATGCTATCGTCTAGGGTAGAAGAGGCAATTATAGACCGATCATAGGCTTACGACTAAACCTTGTTACGGGCGTATAATTTGAGGTTCTTCAACAGGTATTCTCATCTCTTCAACAAGATCTTCTAGCTTAGACACTCTCTTCTTCAAAGACTGCACAGTTGCTTGCAATCTATAAAGATCGCCTTCAATCGATGCAAGTCTCTCTTCCACGGTATTCTTAAGCTCTTCTAGCTGCATCATAAGCTGTAGCAGCAACTCTGTCGCCTCTTGCTGAGCTCTCCTCTTCTTCTCAAGTCTCTCTTTCCTAATCTTCTCCAGGCCTTCACGTATAAAGAACTTGATGAGGTCTGTCACTTGTACTCCCATTTCTGCTGCAGCCTCTTTGAGCTCCTGGTAAACTGGTTCTGGCAGTGACAAGTGTACTGTAGGCACTTTTCTGCCCCCGTGTAGAGAGGTTACAAGACTCCTACATATAG
>DQUB01000112.1 GCA_015662475.1 Pyrodictium sp. | reverse complement strand
TAAGAGGCACGAGATAGTTGGGCTAATAGGCCCTAACGGGGCTGGTAAAACAACTCTTCTCAACGTGCTTTCAGGGTTCTACAAGCCGAGTAGAGGCAAGGTCTACTATATGGGTAGAGATATAACGCATTTGCCTCCACATGCTAGAGCTAGACTTGGCATTGCAAGAACGTTTCAACATAGCGAATTGTTCAAGCACATGACAGTTGTAGAAAACATAATGGTTGGGCTAGAACCTTGGCGCAACTACACAGTTTTTGAGGCTGCTCTATGGCTGGGTAGAGCTAGAGATTGGGAGGTATGGGCACGTGAAAAGGTTGAAAGAGTCATAGAGCTTCTAGACCTTCACCAGTATAGAGACAAGCCAGTAGGAAGTCTACCACCTGGAATACAGAAGCGTGTAGATCTTGCACGTGCTCTAGTCCAGGATCCAACCATAGTCCTCATGGACGAGCCAATGGCCGGTCTTTCTCGCGAAGAGAAAGAAGACATTGTTAGGGCCATAGTAGAGGTTTACGAGACCACAAATACGTCGTTTTTGCTCGTCGAGCACGATCTTGAAGTTGTAATGGACCTCTGTGATAGGGTTATAGTGATGGATTTTGGGCGTGTTATAGCCGAGGGTAAGCCTGAGGAGGTAGCTCGCAACCCAAGAGTAGTTGAAGCGTATGTGGGTGGGTGATCTAGGCATGGTAGCACCGTACGAGACGACATTTCCTTGGCTTTTAGCAGAGAAGGCGAAGAAGCAACCAGATGAAGTAGCGTTTAGATGGAAGAGGTTTGGTGTTTGGAGAAGGTTCACGTGGAAAGAGTACTATCAACTGGTTCGTTGGGCTGCTCTAGGCCTCTACAAGCTAGGTTTTGGTGAGGAGGATAAACTGGCGTTTATAGTCGGGAATAGGCCTAGCTGGATAGTCTACGAGATTGGAGCTCACAGTATTGGAGCTATAACAGTTGGAGTTTACAAGGACTCTCTAAGCGATGAAGTTGCATATGTGCTTTCTCAAAGCGATGCTAGAGTTGTGCTTGTAGAGGGGCAAGAACAGCTAGATAGAGTGTTAGAGGTGTTGGATAGGACGCGTGTAGAGAAAATAGTTGTTGATGAGACTAAAGGGTTGCACCAGTATAGGGATAAGCTAGGCGATCTAATAATCAGCTTTGGAGACCTTTTGAAGATGGGTAGAGCTCTTGACGACTCTAATAGAGGGCTTTACGATAAGCTTGTCAAGGGTATAGGTCCAGAGAACATAGCCGGACTTTTCACAACAAGTGGTACTACGGGGCCTCCCAAGCTCGCCATGTTGAGTCACAAGAACATGCTTGCAATGGCATACCAGTTGAATCTAGTGGATCCTGTTAGCCCAGACTGGGAGTATGTTTCCATGCTTCCACCTGCTTGGGTTGGAGAGCAGATGATGAGTATAGCGCTTCACTTGCTAACAGGATTCCGTGTAAACTTTCCAGAGAAACCAGAAACTCTCTGGCACGATTTCCGCGAGATAGCGCCCCACTTCCTCTTTGCACCACCGCGGGTATGGGAGAGGATAGCAAAGGATATCATGGCGAGAGTAGAGGACGCTGATATGCTGAAAAAGGCTGTGTTCAAGTTTGCCCTGTGGATAGGGTATAGAGCTGCAAAATCAAGGCTTAGACCAGGCAGGAAGAAGCCAGCTCTACTATGGCGAGTACTCCACTACCTAGCCTACTGGATCGCATTTAGAGGTGTTCTCGACAAAGCTGGGTTGAAGAGGGTGAAGAGAGCCTATACAGGAGGTGCAATGCTATCTCCAGACTACATCTACTTCTACCACGCGCTAGGCGTTAATCTAAAGCAGATTTATGGTCAAACAGAAGTTGCAGGTATCGCTGTAGTACATCCAGACGATGATGTGCGTCCAGATACAGTTGGCAAACCATTGCCAGAGACAGAGATTAGGATTGCAGAGGATGGAGAGATACTCATAAGGAGTCCAGCTGTAATGGCGGGCTACTACAAGAACCCTGAAGCAACAGCAAAAACGCTTGCTGGAGGCTGGCTTCATACAGGTGATGTTGGCGAACTTACTCCTGACGGCCACTTGGTCATAAAAGATCGCGCTAAAGAGATGTTTAGGTTGGCGGATGGCACTCTTGTAGCTCCACAAGTGGTGCAGAACAAGCTCAAGTTTAGCCCCTACATTAGCGAAGCCGCTATAGTGGGTGAGGGTAGACCCTATCTTGCAGCCATAATCAACATAGACTATGAGACTGTATCTCGATGGGCTGAGAGACGTCGTATCCCC
>DQUB01000195.1 GCA_015662475.1 Pyrodictium sp. | reverse complement strand
GCTCCAAGCGCCCGCAATAGCCAACCCTGGGAGTTCATCATTATACGTTCTAGAAAACTATTAGATTCCCTAGCAACGCTACACCCTGGAGCAACACCCCTAAAAACAGCATCACTAGCCATAGCCATATTAGCAGACCACAATAGAAGCAAGTCAGCCACTATAGACGCTTCACTTGCTGCAATGCAGCTATGGCTCGCCCTACACTGCCTAGGTCTAGGTGCAGTGTGGATACAAGCAGTAGGATATAGTGAAACCTTGCGCAACATACTAGGCTATCCTGAACATATGGAGTGCATAGGTATACTAGCTGTAGGCTGGCCTGCTGAGAAACCTTCGCCTAAACCACGTAGACCTTTAGAAGAAATTGTACATTTTGACAAATATGGAGGAAAGGAGCCCATCAAAAGATATCTTGAAACTGTATAGAGGCATGCAAAAACACAAGATCAAGATTATAATGGTGTAGAAGAGCTAGTAGTATGTCAACACAATCGGTATCAATATTCTTTCTTTAATTATCTTTTTAAAGTCTTGCAGTAGATGATCATACCATTTATAAACAGCTACAATTATCGATGTAGGATCTTTTAACCTTAATCGTTCAATTATAGCCTTCCGACTATCTTCTGCGAGAGATGTTGCTCCTCTTACCCTATAGGCTCGCACCTCTACATCAAGTGGCAATGGCAAACTTAACTCTCTACTCTTCTCGCTAAGACTCTTTTTCACCTCTTTAGCATAGCCAAATGGCACAAAGATTATAGAGAGATCGGGAACCAGTTGGAATCCTAGGAAGGCTGTAATAGCACCATACGTGAAAGCTTCTACTTTTGCCTGTTTTGCAGCGCTACGGTCATAGCTTGCAACAGATCTAGGGATAGCTACTAATACACTATCTTTACGAACTTTTATCTTGATTTTCTTTACAGTTGCATATTTGATGACATTTTGTAGAAGTTCTCTCGCTTTAACTTCTTCGAACTTTTCTGTACCTAGCTCAAAATATCTATTGATAATCTCTTTAGCATCTTCAAGCCTTCCATCAACTATGAGTCTTGCAAGGTTCATCGCTGAAGAAAGTTTTGAGAACTCCATGTATGTATGCCTCTGTATTGCTTTGTAGATCGACATGCGATCCAATGTTTCAACATTCACAGTAACTATATAGTATTTGTCATAGCCTCCAATAGCCACACCTCGACTGCTTGTAGTAAGCTCTCTTGGCGATATTCTAATTGTACGCGATGAACATTTTCCAAGGCATAATCTAATTACACCACTTTCACTTCTAGCTATAGGATAACCATCTTCGCAAGGTGTAGCACATCCACGTACAATCTCATAGTCTATAGCCCCCATGGAAGCTAGTACATGTAGAGCTTTCTCCACAAGAATTTCGCACATTTCGCGAATTTCGTTGTCAGATCTACATCCGTAAAGATTGCGAATTCTGTTAAATAGTCTGGCTCTAATAAGTTTTAAAGGTAAGATTATAGTTTTTCCATCTCCTAAACTGTTGACCATACTGATTAGGTTCCATAGATCAAAGACTATTGATGGTTTAAGAATCTGGCTTTTGATAAGCTTAGCTCTTCTAAGATAGTCATACCCGTCGACATAGAGTAGTACTGCTTTAGCTATTTCTCCATCTCTTCCTCCACGTCCAATCTCTTGATAATAGTCTTCTATGCTTTCGCTCATCATATAGTGTACTATCCACCTAACATTTGGTATATCAACTCCCATTCCAAACGCTTTAGTTGCAACCACTATTCTTGGCTCTTTTGCTTCTCCACGACTAACGCGATAGAGGGCTTCGAGTACTTTCTCCTTCTCCTCCTTTGATAATTGCCCGTGAAACGCTACTACTTTTTCTCCAAGTTTTTCGGAAAGAAGCTTTGCTAGATACTCAACATTTTCCTCCTTCTTAGACGACTTCACAAATCCTGTAAACACTATCCCGATCCAGGGTTTACCTTCAGAATATTCTTCGCTCCAATCGATTAGCTCTTTAACAACATTTATAAGAGTTTTTGGTCTAATCTCGGGAGATTGGAGTTTAACTCCACTTATGTCGAGGTTCTCTCTAAGGACGGGCCCTTTAAGTACTCTTGGCGTGTTTGGCAGTATTTCATCTACATTAAACGAGTGCAGATTAAGAGCTAAAATAATATACTTTTCAACTCGTAGTTCATTCATTAAATTCTTTAACTCTGCATCCGGCAAAGTAGCACTAAACATCGCTATTGGTATCCAAAACCCCCTATCTCTAAGATCTTTCACCAGCTTTATTGCGTGAAGATATGCTGGTCTGAAGCTATGACCCCATCGCATTATGCAGTGGGCTTCGTCAAATACTACATAATTGATATCGCCTTCGGCTAATATTCTTGCTACTTCAGGATTTTGTAGCTGTTCTGGTGTCATATAGACTAATGGTACTTCGCCACGCAAAGCACGTTTTAAACATTTGAGCTTTTCCTTCTTTGTTACTGTGCCATCTATTTTGCAGACCTCTATACCCCTCTTCTTCAATCCTACAACTTGATCTTCTATGAGGGCTAATAGAGGTGATAAAACAATTGTAGTACCTCCTATCTGCTTGTTTAATGTAGTAGCAACACTTTGAAATATCACAGATTTTCCAGCACCTGTAGGAAGTATAATAATTGTTAAAGGCTTGTCATAGCCTAGTCCAGCAATATAGGGCTGCAAGAGGTGGAGAACAGCTCTCTTCTGGTAAGGTCTAAGTTCGAAACCCCAATAGCTTTTCACAACCTCCATGGTTGCAGCTAGAGCTTCTTTTCTATTATGGAACGCGATGGGGTATAGCTCTATGTTAATGCTCTTAGGCTCTACATCAACAGGTTTAACTTCAATATCTAGATCTAAGCTTTTCCACCCCTGAACAAGCCAAATCTCTTTAGTTGGAAACAGCTCCCTTAATGCTATAAGAAGTTCTACGCCACGAAGTTTGGAGTTTTTGCGGGCAAAAAGTTCTAGGTCGACCCTTGTTGGAATTATCACCTTCGAACACTTAGCTATGTAGGCAAGGTTTTCTGCCAAACGTAGACCAAGTTTTCTACAAGCGACATACGAGGGGGTAGTAGCCGTTAAAACACAATAATTCTGTTCTGTTTCTACTAGACTCCTAACATAACTAAACACACAGCTAAGATTTCTTGACCCAACACTACCACAATTCTTAACACAATTTATTGGTGCTACCTCTATCTTTTGAACCACTATGTTGGAATCTTTGATGTGCTGCGGTGCAGCTGTACTCACTATTACTTGTGCCGCAACCCCCTTAACAATGTCTATAAGTTCTTCTGGTCTCAACTTTGCAGTAAGCGCTGATGCATAGAGCTTGTCTATTCTCGCTTTAGATATTGCACAATTTTTACAACGTTCTACAAAATCCTTCAAATATACTGCCTCAACTATCATACCATCACTAGGCTTTGGCTCATAGCAAAGTTCTTCACATAGTCTTTCAACACTGTGAGCAAGGTCTTCGCGAACTCTTAACCTTTCAACTAACTTTATAGCATCACACAACCCCTCATAAGCAGCTGAAGCCATTATTGTTAAAGCCAAAAGTTTCAAACCTTTGGAACTATCAAGATATTTGAAGACATCTGCTACACGTATCTTGCGTGGACACCATACACGCTCACTACAGCTATTCTCTACAGATGGTGTTATAATAAGCTCGCCAGGACCAACGGCCTGCCCAGTTTCTACTTTAGCAACTTCGATTGGTTTAGGCTGGAACAGTTCATCTAATATTGCAAGTCCTTCAAGTTCCCTGTAGTTAGCTTCAACAACATATTTAAATAGTTTCTTTGCTTTAAGTATAGCCACTAGCTTTATTGCAAGTTCTAAACTAGCTTTAGCATCCTCATCTGGCACGTGAGGCCTATACTCTATACCAAGCTCTCTCGATAGGTATTCTAGAGAGTGACTTGCTGCACTTGGCAATGCTATTAGGGAGAGAGTTAATGTGTCAATCACTGGTAGATCTAGACGTACACCCTCCATTTCTAGAAGAGGCTTATCATATTTAGTAATATTGTGGCCAACCAATACTTTAGGTTTTATAAAGTCTATAAACTTATTCAACCAATTCACAGCATCTTTATCGAATCTTCTACGATACTGAAAACCTATTTTAGACCTTGAAACTACAAATACACCTATCTCACGAACCCTCCTAGCATCTTCATCAACAATAGTTTCAACGTCTAATGCAAGAACCTTACCATCTTCCGCAAGAACAGCACACCTACCATCTTTATGCCTCATATCTAAAACTTTACATGCATTTAAGAATTCTTTAAAGAGAGCCCGATCAAACAATATATCTAAAATCTTGCGCTCTAAACGAAGTTTTCTAACAATTTTAACAGCTTTTACATCTTGCAAAAGCTTTATTAGTACTTTAACATCCTTATGCTTAATAGCTAAATTAATTCGCCTAGCAAGCAAATAGAACAGTAAAATACGAAGAAGCAAATAAGATAAGACAAGCACGACTAGTAATACCAAAACATTAAACATAGACTCCTCCCACATTTCTCACACTCCTTGTCTGGCCGAAAAGATAGTAATACGATTACCTGCCTACAAATTGTAAGCCAAGCAGGTTAAATCAAGTATGAGTATGAGAATATGAAGACTTTTATCTACTCAATCTTTTAACACAACCAAACTCTGTACAAGATAGCTCAAAAATTAGCATTGCACGCTAAAGAATTAAAGGCTTCACAACCATGGACACAAATTTAGCGATAATCTCTAGTCCACACCTACTCCTACAACAATCTCGACAAATAAAAGGAACAAGAAAACTAATATTATAAAGCTATTCCAGGAAAACAAGACCAGGAAAACAAGAACAACTATATTGTATAAAATAGCCTATGTCAGCTCTATATAACTTTATAAAGGACGCTGCGAAGGGGGTAACCGAAACTGTGACGGTTGATAGTTAAAAAGAAAAAGGTTTGCAGTGAAACTATAGAAAAAAAATCCATTGCCTTGGTTTAAATAAAAACTGTGCTCGGGAGAATAGTTTCGATGATACGCCTAAGAAAACAGCTAAAACAAGCACCCAAACACTGATGAAGACGTATGGGGGTGTCTGTGTGAAGAGAGGCATTCTGATGATTTTACTAGTATTGTTGCTATTGCCTGCCGTGGTCGCCGTTGCACAGAGTGTTGGCATCTTCTTTGAGCCTAGTAGTCAGTCTGTGGTTGTTGGCGATAGTGCTACTGTTAGGCTGAAGTATAGTGTGAGTAT
>DQUB01000162.1 GCA_015662475.1 Pyrodictium sp. | reverse complement strand
TTCGAGTATGGACATAGAATTGTTGTTACAAGCCGGGGTGCTAGTTTTGCTGAGGAGAAAACAGCTCTAAAAACATATGCTAGAGTCATAGTAGACGATGTAAGTGGTCAATGGGCATTCACATCATCGCGGTTGGACGAGAAAGGGCTTAGAAGAGTTGGCGAAAAAGCTGCATACTATGCTCTCGAAGCTAGACGAAGAGTTCACGTTGAAGTAGGCCGCTACACAGCAATTCTCGGCCCTCTCGTAGTGGGTAATCTCATGGACATGCTCGCGTTCATGGCTTCAGGCTATGCAGTGTTAACGGGAATGTCTATCTTCGTAAACCGTAGACTTGGAGAACGTATTGGCTCGGAGAAGATAACAGTATACGATGCCCCCCATCGAAGAGAGTTGCCAGGTGCAACAGGTTTTGACGATGAAGGTGTAGCAACACGAGACAAGCCGATAGTGGAGAAAGGTGTTGTTAAAAACTTGCTCCATAACAGTAGAACAGCTAAAGCGCTAGATGGCCAGTTGACCGGCAATGCAGGCTACATCATTCCTTCAGCCTGGAATCTAGTTATAGAGCCTGGAGACGTTAAACTAGAGGAGATGATAGCAGAGACCAAGCGAGGTCTACTAGTAACAAACAACTGGTACACACGATTCCAAAACTTTGTCGAAGGTGTATTCTCAACCGTAACCAGGGATGCTCTCCTCTACATAGAAAATGGCGAAGTTAAAGGTGGCACGGCAAGACTGAGAATAGCAGACACATACACAAACCTACTATCAAATATCGTTGAAGTTTCAAGGGAAACTGAACAGGTTGAATGGTGGGAGATAGAAACACCAACCATAGCACCTTACATAAAAGTTGAAAAGCTAAACTTTACAAAGCCATCTTAGACCACCACTAGCATGTTTCACAGCATATTTCGAATATAGCGAGAGGCTTGGCGACGACTACGATCAGCCGTGAAAAAAGACAGTTATGGGTTTAAAGACTATTGTGTTGATGGCTTTTCAGAGTTGGCGATTCCTAGTATACAAGTTTTTCGCCTACCCAAGTCTCTACAATGATGTTTTCTCGAGAGTCTCTATATACATGGCCTAGTTCTATCAAGTTGTACCCGTGTTGTTTGGCAAGCCTTCTAAGTTCTTTTTCGGCATTCTGGTCTGCTGCAATAACCAATCCTATACCCATGTTAAATACTCTATAGGCCTCCCATAGCTTGATTGAGCCGAGTTTAATCATCAACTTGAATATCTGTGGTGGCTCTGGAACCTTCAAATATGCTGTTGCTCCTCTAGGAAGTATTCTTTTAATCTTTGTGAAGCCGCCACCTGTTATATGTGCTGCAGCATGTATTAGTTTGCGGTTCCAAGCTTCTAGAAGGAAACTTGTATAGTTTGCAACAGGTTTTGCTAGTTCAAGCTCTAGATTTACGCCATCAACAACTGCTCTATAATTGTCTTTGAGCTTTTCACGTATAATTTTTCTTACAAGACTATACCCATTAGCATGCAAACCGTTGCTGGGTAATCCGTAGAGTTTATCGCCTATTCTAGCCTCGTTAACCACTTGCCTGTCTTTGAAAGCTAGTACGGTGCATACAACATCAACTCCATTTGCTAGATCTGGTAGAATAGCTGTTTCACCGCCAAGGAGCACCAAGTTCAACTCTTTAACAGCTCTTTCTATACCGTTAATCACCTGTTTGAATAGATTTTCATCACTTCTAGGAAGTGCGATATAGTCAGCAACTGCTATAGGTTTTGCACCATCACATGCAACATCGTTTGTGTTCATGAGCACACAATCCCATCCAGCAACCCATAGCTTGCCAAGTCTCTCTAACACTAGAGTCTTGGTACCCACTCCATCAACGTGAAGTACTAGTTCAACACCTTGAAAAGTTATTGAACTTGCATATTTTCCCAAATTGGCTCCAGTCTCTAAAACAACTCGTTTAGCTAGTCGATGCATTTTAGAATGCACGTCTAAGTCTACACCTGCATCACGATAGCTAGTCACTCGGTCTTACACCTCCCCATGGTGTTTAGAATGCGTATTGCGAGATGAGCTGCATTTTCAGCTATGCCTATACCAACCACGGCAACAGGTACACCACGCGGCATTTGAACCATTGATAGTAGTGCATCTATCCCCTGTAGAGGGCCTACAGGTAAGGGTACTCCAATAACAGGTTTTAGAGTCCTAGACGCTATATAGCCTGGTAAATGGGCAGCAAGTCCAGCCATAGCTATGTAGATGTCGAGTTTGGAATCTTCGTCTTCGATAAACTTGTCGAGTTCTCGAGGATTCCTATGAGCACTCAAAACTCTAACTATCACTTCAACACCAGCTTCTTCAAGAACTTTTCTAGCCTTTTCTGCATACTCCAAGTCTCTCTCACTCCCAACTATAACTGCTACACGACCACTACATTTCAACCTAGTCACGGGGAACCACCCTAACTCTTTTAGCCGCTTCTCTAGCTCTACGTCTAGCCTCTTCAACAGTTTCTCCACGTGCAATTACAACAGCCATTCTTCTCCCTCGATATGTGAAGGGTTTGCCGAAGAACAACAACTTTACACCTGGAATCTTAATAGCCTCATACACTCCCCTGAGAACAGGATGCCATTTGCCATCTAGATCAGTGTATATAGCTACACTAGCTGCTGGCGTTAACAGCTTGATCTCTGGAATTGGGAGTCCAAGTATAGCTCTTACATGTGCTTCAAATTCGCTTATATCTTGAGAAACTATGGTTACTAGTCCGGTATCATGTGGGCGTGGAGCTACCTCGTTGAAAAGCAATCTCCCATCTCTTGTATACAGGAATTCTACTCCAAATACTCCAAGTCCACCTAGAGCTTCAGCAATTTTGAGAGCCATATTCTCAGCTCTTGTCAGCAAATCTCTAGACCTTGTAGATGGTTGCCATGATTCGATGTAATGGTATTTCCCATACCTCCAATGTTCTATAGGCTCCATAACATTTGTAGCTATGCTACCTCTATCAGCATCAACCCATCTATAAACGATAACCGTAAGTTCAGTCTCTAGCTCAACATGTTCTTCAACAATTACGCGTCTGCTGGTACCGCGAGAATATGCTATAGCATGTTCATAAGCTTTTTTAGCTTCGCCTATATCAGCGCTAACCATCTTGTAGTGTCCATGACCACTACTACTCATCTCAGGTTTTACTAGGCAGGGTGGACCAATCTCTTCACAAGCTTCATAGACTTCTCTCCAGCTACTAGCAAACCTATAACGTGTTGTTGGTAGACCCAGTTTTGCAGCAAACTTTCTAAGTTCGAGTTTGTTCATGGCCACTCTAACAGCTTTAGCATTGGGTACTATGTGGTAGCCTTTAGCCTCTAATTCCTCCAACACATCAACGTTAATAGCTTCTATTTCGGGTACTATTACGTCTGGCTTTTCCCTCTCAACAACAGCTTTAACCGCTGAATAGTCTAGAAGATCTATGACATATTTTCTATGTGCTATGTGCATTGCTGGAGCCCAATCATATCTATCTGCAACAATTACTTCAATACCAAGTCTTTGAGCCTCCAATGCAATCTCTTTGCCTAGCTCGCCACCACCAAGAAGTAAGAGTTTGACAGCGTTAGACCCTAAAGGTGTTCCCAGCTCGTTTCGCATTCTATGCATAAGCTTCACGAGCTTTTAAACCTCCATCTCGCCATTTTCAACTAAAATTTGCTGTTATATGGTATAAGCTGTGGTGAGCGTTGAGACGAGTAATCATATACTATGAGCCCTTTGCCAGGCACCCAATCGTATACAACTACTCCTCCACGTTTGCGTTTTCTATAAGCTTGTCTAACAGTCTTTGCAAGCTCTATTCTCTTCTCAATAAGCCATCTAGAGCCTATGTCTCGTCTCCATACTATTGGATGGCCATCAGCAAGTTTAATCCCTGAAACTATAGCTTTGTCAGCTCTTCTCGAAGCGTCTTCATAACCCTGTGTACTAGCACATACTACTTCTACTAGCCTTGAACCCGTCGAGTAAAACACACCATTTTTCTCCTCGACCCCGGCTACCAGCATTAGACATTTCTCTCTCAAAACTGCATCAAGGTTGAATTGTACAGGATGGCCTTTGGCTAACCCTCTGTTTTCTGGATAACCTTTAGGTGCAACAGCTTTAACAACAACATACACGCCATCCCTGATACGGAGTTTTGCGCCTGCAAGTCTACCTTCAGCCGCTCTTAGAAGTAGTTCTAGGAAGTCAGATTCGATTAACGGTATTAGAGCGGCTATCTCTGGATCGCCAAACCTTGCATAATACTCTATGACTGTTGGCCCCCATAAAGCTGTTAACATCATTTGACCGCTAATGGTGCCTCTATACTTCTCCCCAGTCTCCCTCTTCAACGCATCTATGGTCTTCTTTAGAATATCTATAGTCTCCATGTACTCTTCATCGTCTATGAATGGTAGGGTGTAGTTGGGGCCTGCAATAGCCCCCATACCGCCGGTTTCTGGGCCAACATCTCCTTCGAATAAGTGGGGATGGTCTTGCACTAGTGGTAAGCCTAGAACTGTATCACCATCAGTTATAGCCATTAATGTGTACTCAACACCTTCAACTCTCTCCTCCACAACAACCTTGTAGTCTAGATCACCGTACTTCTCATCTACAATCCTTGCAACCTTAACTATGTGTTCCGCTATCGCATCTCTCGTAATTCCTCTAAGATGCTCAACAGGTTCTGCAAAAATTCTAACACCGTGACCTCCAGCTTGCCTTGCTGGTTTCACCACAACATCTCCAGCTAGAGAAGCGTATTTCAAAGCTTCTCCAACATCTCGAAAAGCAGCGTATCTAAGCCTACCTGGTATACCATACTTCCACATAAGCTCGCGTGCATAGGCTTTGCTTTTCTCGATCAATCCAAGCCTAGACTTAGGCCCATATACTAGAAAGCCTCTCTCCTCCAACGCATCTACTACACCGCTAAAAATAGGCTCTTCAGGGCCAATGACTACAAGGTCTGGATTTTCTCTCTCAGCAACACGTACAACATCTGATGGATTTGTAGTCTTGGCTATATAGGTTCTCCCTCCACTCTCTTCTACAACTCTCTTAATTCCTGGGTTGAGCTTGTCCATTACAGCACTTATCTTTGGGTTCATTGGGCTATTCCTAGCCATTATTGCGAGAGCGTGTTCTCTACCACCATAGCCTACCAATAAGACCTTCATGGTCTCACCATACACCTTGTACAAGGACTAATGCCCTTAGATGTGAGGTATGAGGAGGCATCTTCAACATCAAGCCAGAGAATGCTATCGACATCCAATATCTTCTTGATAGTATCGTTTTCAAACCATCTGGCTAAAAGCATGTTCTCATCGATAGACTGGACTTTGTAAGGACAACTAGACACAAGCTTAGGACAAGCAACGACTACGTGTACCTCGAGAGGGGCTTCTTGCACTCTAATTCTATGAACAAC
>DQUB01000066.1 GCA_015662475.1 Pyrodictium sp. | reverse complement strand
GTGGCGGGGTAACATAGCGGGGTAGGGTAGCCTGGTAGCCCGCGGGGCTCATAACCCCGAGGTCGGTGGTTCAAATCCACCCCCCGCTACCAATGCGGGCCCCGCCGCCACTTCTACCTTAATAGGTCAAAATTCTTCACCCAAGCCTTTACTACCATTGTAACTACATTGTGAAGAGGATGTAACCTTGACCTCGCCTTTATGGTCGGATATGTTGTTCAAGAGGAGAGTCAGATCTATATCGCCTTTGATCTCTGCACTCTTATTGACTTTTATAGTGGTTGCCAGCTTTATACTGTTATATGGTATATGGCAAAACTATACATCAAGGATTGTTGAAACACAACAACATGAAATCATAGAAACACTAAAAGAACTTTCATGGTCTACAGGTATCGAATATGGTTATATTTTGAACAGAACAAGCACATGTACGTTGTATCTCTGGTATTATTGTGCACCCATTAACTGCAGTTTAATAGCAGTTTATGTTGATAACCAATTGATTGTATCGCTTAACGATATTACACTATCAATAGTTGACAACCTCTACCTATATAATCTTACAGCCAACTTGGCTGCTTGCCCTACACAATCTAGTGCAACCATTAAACTTGTTGTAGCTTTTAGTGAGCCTGGCTCACCATATTATATGACTAAAGAGGCAACTTACCTAGTACCTGTGATAACAAGATAAACAGGCTTAAGCCAGCCACTTATGACTAGGCTATGAGAGTTTTCACAATCAACTTCATTGACATTCTTGAAAGCTATGTTTAAAAGCCTTACTATACTAGATTTGTTCATGGTCAGTGCCGCCGTAGCTCAGCGGGTAGAGCGCCGGGCTGTTAACCCGGTGGTCGGTGGTTCGAATCCACCCGGCGGCGCCATATCTACATCCCATTCCATTTCTAACTCGTCTACACTTCGTAGTTGTAAGGAGTTGTATGTACGTGTTCTGGCCTCTCAACAACTTCTCTTCAAAATTACTCTTTTGAAACTGTATATCTCTACATCATTTTGCCACTATCATTGTGTTATTGGCATTTATTTTGTTGTTACATACACTGTAGATTTTAGTTGTATTCCAACTTTTTCGGTCAATACTTTTTAGAATAGTTTTTCCATACAAATCATGATGGTGATGTGAATAGTGGGAAGCGTAGATAAAGTCAAGGACGAGTTAAAAGTTACTCGAAGAGAGTTTCTGAAGGCTGTTTCGGCTGGTGTTGCTCTTACAGTATTGGCTTCTGTTGCAAAAAGTGTTGAGAAGGGTAAAGCTGTACTTTCATTTTTCAATGCTGCAAGAGAGCGTAGGATAGCACAGAATGTCGTATCCTATTGGGGTAGCATGATTAGTTATGATCGTATTGCTAGAAGTACTTGTGCTGGAAATTGTACACAAGCTTGTGGTTGGCTTGCCTATATTAGAGGTAAAACTATTATTGGGTTGCAGCAAGCTGCAGACTATGACGCATACGATAAGGTTATGGGCAAGTACTACAACCCTAGAGGTTGTGCACGTGGAGCCTCTTTTGTACGCTACATATATGGTCCTATGAGGATACTGTTTCCCTACAAGCGTGTGGGACCGAGAGGCTCTGGAAAGTTTAAGAGGATAACCTGGGAACAAGCACTTCAAGAGATTGCCTCAAAAATAATTGATATTGTTGTTGACGAGGCTAGAAAGACTGGAGGTAAAGATGCTGGTGAAGTAATAGTCTTCTTCTCTCCAATCCCTGCATTTAGCTATGTTTCTGCAGGTGCTGGCTATAGACTTGCCAATCTCCTAGGCGCTTCCGGCCCACTTAGCTTCTACGATTGGTATTGTGACCTTCCACCAGGCGAGCCAATGACTTGGGGTACGCAAACAGAGGAAAGTGAAGAGGCTGACTGGCTTAACGCCAAACTGATAATAGTTTGGGGTGCAAATGTAGCTGAGAGTAGAATTGCAGCAGCACACTTCCTAGCTGAAGCCAAGTATAGGGGTACAAAGATAGTCTACATAGGCACTGATTACAATGCAACTGCAAGACTTGCTGACGAGTTTATAAGCGTTAGACCTGGCACTGATGCCGCACTAGCTCTCGCAATGGTCAAGTATATAATAGACAACAAGCTTTACGATGAAGAATATGTGAAGATGTACACTGATCTACCAATACTTGTTAGAGAAGATAATAGGAGGTTCTTGAGAGAAAGCGATCTTAAGGAGGGGGGAAGCCCATTCAAGGTCTACATGTGGGATGCTAAAACTAATAGGCCTGTTGTTGCACCAGGTTGTATGGCTGATGATCGAGACCTCGACTACCGCAAATATGGTATCGAGCCAGTGCTAGATGGAGAGTGGGAAGTAACGCTAAAAGATGGGCGTCGAGTTAAAGTAAAGACTGTCTTTAGACTGTTGAAAGAGAAGCTGGCAGACCTAACTCTAGAGAAGGCTGAGAAGATTACTGGCGTACCAGCAGAGAAGATTAAGAAGTTGGCAGAGGAGATTGCAAAGACCAAGCCAACAATGATAATTGAGGGTGGAGGTACTAACCACTGGTACAACAACGATCTCAATAATAGGTCGATGATATTATTACTTGCGCTAACCGGCAATATTGGTTATCCAGGCTCAGGTTTCAACCAGTACACAGGCCAGTACAAAGTATGGTTAAAGGGTCTTGGCAAGTACGGTCGTATATTGAAGACTAGACCTCAAAATACAACTTTGTTCGTATGGGTTCACTATTACACAGAGCTATGGCGTTTAGGCAAGACATTAGATGAGATAGTTAGGGATATTGAGGCTGGTAGACTGAAAAAGCTACCAGGACCTCTACCGGGTAAATTCGAGGAACCTGTAAGCGCTGATCCTAGGGATGTGAGAGGTTATAGGAACTATCTGATTCTCAAAGCGCTTGCCAAAGGATGGGTTCCACTCTATCCCAAGCCGCCACGTAGACCACGTGCAATGATCATATGGCGTGGCAACTTCCTAAACCAGGCTAAAGGTGGTTTCAAGGTTCTCGAATGGTTCTCCGATCCAAAGAAGCTAGAACTAGTTGTAGTTATAGACTTTAGAATGTGTACAACAGCTTTATTCGCGGACTACGTATTGCCGGCAGCAACCTGGTATGAGAAGTTCGATATCGAAACAACACCAATGCACGTCTACATACAAGCACTCAACGAAGTAGTACCACCGCTAGGTGAAGCTAAACCAGACTTCTACGTGTTCAAGGAATTGGCAAAGGCCATTTCCAAGGAAGCCAGGAGAAGAGGCGGTGTAAGGTTCTATGATACAAAGTATAAGATAGTGCGTGACTATAGCAAGATATACGAAGAGTTCATCGACGCTGCATGTAGAGAGAACCCATATTTCAAGGACAAGTGTGTAGAAGGTTGTCTAGAGACGCCAGAAATGGCTGCACACTTCATACTGAAGAATAGTCCAGTAATGTACCCAGATCCTAAAGGCTATGAGAAATACAAACATCAATTGGCACCTGAAGTTAGAAAGTTGATAGAGGAGAAGCTATTCAAAGGCGATGTAGATGGCTACATTGCAGGTTTACTAGAACTCATAAAGCAACACCCACTACCATTCCCAGCAGCTCAGACTAGGCCAAGACCAAATGTTGCTTGGAGAGATAATGTCGAACAAAAGATACCATGGCCTGCTGGCGGCAAAATGCACTACGAGACCGAGATATTGCCAGGCGGTGTTAAAGTGCCAAAACTATTCATATCAAGGTACCTTGGTGTTATACCTAAAGGCGGTAAAACGTTAACAGGAAGACAACAATTCTACATCGATCATAGCTACTTCCTAGCGCTAGGCGAAGAGTTGCCAACATACAAAGAGCCAGAAGTAGATCCACTACCAGACGGTAGACCAGCACCATTAAAGCTGAATACACCACACGAAAGATGGGGTACACACTCTACATTCAGAGACATGGACCTACTGCTAAGATTGCAAAGGTACATGGCTGTAATATCGATTAACCCAGAAGATGCTGCAAAACGTGGTATTAAGGATGGCGACCTAGTAAGAGCCTACAACATCTATGGCGAAGTGGTTGCAATAGCTAGAGTATCGCCAACAGTTAAACCAGGTGAAGTTTGGATAGCTAATGGCGCCGAAATGACAACTTTCATAAAGGGATGGTTTAATGGTGTTACACCAATACGTCCAAAGCCAACACAAGCCATAGTCTATCCCGAAGAACCAAATCCGCCATTCTACCATCTCAAGTATGGCTGGAACCTTTGGGGTGTAACTGGAAACGAATGTGACACTAGCGTGGAGGTTGAAAAGTACAAGGGCTAACATTTTTCGCTTTTCAAAAACCCTCTCAAACTCCGTATAGGTGGTCCACAATGGTTGAACTCCCAAGAAAAGGTTGGGTCATGGTAATAGATTTGAACAAGTGTATAGGCTGTCAGGCTTGTACTATAACGTGTAAAGTGTTTTGGAACTTTGAAAGACCAGGCACATATCATATTTGGTGGAGAATTGTGGAAACAAGACCTGGAAGAGGCTATCCAAGAGGATGGCTTGAAAAGAAGTTGAGAGGTGAACCTGTAACAGAGGATGATTATGAAGTTAAAGTGCGTTTCCCATATGAAAAATTATTCAACAATCCAACAGACGAAATACCAGCAAAAATCATACCAGAACCAATACCAAAATATGGACCTAATTGGGACTGGGACATAGGCACTGGCACAAAGCCTGAAGACGCATGGTATTTCTACTTACCAATACAGTGTATGCATTGCGATAATCCAGTATGTCTAAGAGTTTGCCCAATGCCTGGTACAGCAATAGTTAAGCGAGAAGATGGAATTGTGCTTGTAAATCCAACATTGTGTGGTAGTTGCATGGAATGTGTAAAAGCATGCCCCTATGCGAGGATGTTCTGGAATCCTGTCGAAAAACACCCAAGTAAATGTATCTTTTGCGCCCCCCTACTTGAGAAGGGCGAACCACCAATATGTGTTAGATCATGTCCACAAAAAGCAGTATACTTCGGTCGTATCGAAGATAAAGACAGTCCAGTATATGTTATATTGGTAGAGTATAAGGTAGCGCTACCCTTGCTACCCGAGTTAGCGAAAAAGTATGGTGTTAGACCTAGAGTGTTCTACATTCCACCAGTACTAGACCCGCCAAGACCAGATGGTAGAGCAAGATATGATGAGAAGTACTTAGACCTACTATTTGGTAAGGAGTGGCGCAGAGTAAAGAAAGTCTTGGAGGCAGAAAGGGCTAAAGGGCTTAATTCTAAACTTATACGCGTATTAACAGGATATCCAACTTGGAAGATATGATTTTTTCAAAACTTAACCTTTTTTATTAAAATCAGCAACGTTTTCCCTGCTTTGAGGGAGACATATGTCATACTACAACGCTGAAAAGGCTAAGTTACGTTCACTAATCTATTACGGATTTTCGCGACTTGTTGACTACCCCTACGATGATGATGTAGATAAACTTCCTCTTCTCATTAATGATGTTGCGATAGTGGTTAGAAACTTGCATAGTAACCTTAAAAATGACAAACTTGCCAAAGTTGTCAACGAGTTAAAAAGTGCTGAAAAAGTTTTAGAAAGAGAACTTGGTAGGCTTGGTAGAGATATGTTTCAGGCTGAATATGTATCACTTTTTGAGCTTGGAGTACCAGAACCACCTTGTCCTCTCAGAGAAATAGCGTTTAGAGGAGGCGAAGCCAGTCTAGAAGTTAAACAGTTTACTCCAAACATGGTAGTGACAATGCCAGGGTTACTCCTTCTTCTAAATTTAGAGGAACAATATCGTTCCGAAGGCCTCGAATACCAAAAATATCCACCAGACCATCTAGTTGTGGAACTTGAATTCATGCACTATCTAGCTACTAAAGAGTACAAACTTTTAGTTGATGGGAAGGTTAAGGATGCTATGAACGTTGTTGAGAAGGAAAAGACGTTCCTTAGCACACATTTAGAATGGGTAAATAAACTGTGCAAGTGTGTTGAAAGTAGGTCTAGACTAGATTTCTACAAGCATATTGTTAAAGCTTTAACGCTATGGCTCGATTTCGACAAAGAATTTTTAAGACATGCTAACCACCCCTAATCAACTCGCGGATTTTAAGACTATGTACTGCTATATAGTTTTAAAAGATTATCCACTTAACACCCTACAGTACGTCTTGTACGTGGTGAAATTGTGCAACACAAAACAGTTTTGGCCATCACGATAATAATAATAGCAGTCGTAATTGTTGTCGCAGCTTATCTCACTTTTACGCCTAAGAGTAAACAGGTAAAGCTATTGGGTAGTGGATCAACTTTTGTAAGACCTGCAATGGATATGTGGATTAAAAAGTTTAGTGTGAAGAATCCCAATGTTGTCATAGAGTATGCTGGAGGTGGTAGTGGCAAGGGGTTAAGCGATTTCTTCAACAAACTTGTCGACTTTGCATGTTCTGACCCTCCATTGCCCAAGGAGAAGTGGCTAGAGTACCGTGGTAAAGTACTACAATTTCCAATAGTGTTAGGTGCTATCGCTGTAGTGTATAATGTTCCTGAGATAAATGGTGTACATCTTAATTTGACTGGAGAAATCCTTGCGAAAATCTATTTGGGTGAAATAAGATATTGGGATGATCCCGAAATAAAAAGATTGAACCCTGCAGTAGCCGCAAAACTACCACATCGCGAAATAATAGCAGTTCATCGTAGCGATTCAAGTGGTTCAACACAAGTGTTTACACTATTTCTAGCTAAATCTTATCCACGCTGGAAACAGCTTGTTGGTGTTGGAAAAACTGTAGAATGGCCTGTTGATAAAATTGGGCGCGGCATAGGCGCGAAAGGAAATGCTGGTGTCGTGCAGGTCATAAAAACCACGCCATATAGTATTGGTTATGTTGAGCTAGCCTATGCATTAGCAAATAATCTCCCATATGCACGCATACAGAATCCTCTAGGCGAGTTTATATTGCCAACTCAAGAGTCGATTACTAAAGCTGCAAGAATTGTAGAGATGTTGTCGCCATTGGATGATTGGACCAATGTAAGTTACAACATAGTCTATGCAAAGGTTCAAGGTGCATATCCTATATCAACACCATCGTACATGATAGTGTGGAAAAAGGTGGCAGATAAGAGTAAATGTGAAGCATTAAAAGAATTCATAAAGTTTATCGGGTTAGAAGGCCAAAACACACTGCCTGAGGGGTATGCACCACTACCACATGAGCTTAGAAACGTTGTTGTTGAAGCAGCAAAACTGGTAGAATGTGGCTAACTAGATTTTTTGCCCACCACATATACGTAGGCTGTCCTATACTCAGCTACTTTAACCTCTGCACATTCTCTAGGATCGTTGCGTGTCGCGGGATAGTCAAGCGATACGAGTACAGTTGGTTCTACAACATCTAGTACGATTCTCACCGCGTTAGGTAGTAAGTAGGCATATGCAACATCAACTTTTCTAGGTTTAAACGTTGCAAGATCACCCACAATGTAGTCTACAAGCCAATGTCTATGCTTTTTAATACCAGCCTCTAGCAAGTTCACATCAAGCTCCAAACAGACAACATAAGCTTTAGAAGCTTGTGCTACCTTAGCTGAAACACGCGCATCTCCACAGCCAGGCTCATAGTATATTGGCTGTCTACCATTTCTCGAAAACCTAGCAAGTATCGCTGCAAGAATAGAGATTATTGACGATTCTACACTACCATCTGTTGGTGCATAAGGTGAAAGTAGACATGGTCTTTGATCCCCATCTTCCACAAGCGTCGGTAGACTGAGCAAAAGATTTATCGATTCACCTAATTCCAAAAAATCTATATGCATTCTATCCTCATAACTCACGTCAGCTCTACCCTAGGGTAAAACTATAATACGTTCTACGCCAGAGACTAATAGCTGTGCTACTGCTGATGCAATTGTTGCTATTAGTGCAACTTTGATAGGAGTTCTATCAGAGATCACTTGAGATAAAATGTATGCTACTATAATTATTGCGAAATAAAATATTAATGTCTCTAATATGCCCACAGCTGGCATAGCACTGCACCACAATTGGTTGTTATAGCTACTCAAATTCAACGTTTTCGGCCTTTTCAATAAGTGTTGCTCTATAAATCTTTGTAGCCTGGTAGAGCGACACATATAGCGAAAACTCGTCAATGTAAGCTATCGCGTTTATTGGTACATACACGCGATATCCTCTCATGTAGGCTCCCATGATTGTTGCTAACACACAGATGTTTGCAACTGTGCCAACTACGACTAGGTTTTCTATTCCTTTAGCACGTAGTATATCGTCCAGCATTGTGTTGTAGAAAGCGTCGAAACGCGGCTTCTCGATGATTATGTCTTCTGGCTCAGGTTTCAGTTCATCTACTATTTTCCAACCCCAACTATTTTTCAGAGCATGCTGGCCCCAGTCCTTGAATTCTAGGTCACCTGGATAGTGTGTATCCATTGTATATACTATGGTGACCTTCTTCTGCCT
>DQUB01000124.1 GCA_015662475.1 Pyrodictium sp. | reverse complement strand
TTCCAGACCATGTTTGGATTTAATCTAAGAAGAAAACTTGTTTTTATTGGTGGCATCGTCAATCTTGGTAATATGTCAATAGCTGTTGTACCTCTAAGAGCAGATTATATGCATAGGTTGAGCTTGGGAGGCTCATACTATAGACAACCTGGACTCTTCAAAATAGTTATTAGCTATAGACTACCTTTCACATTTCTACCAATATCATCAGAAGAATGCAATAGAATTATATCAAAATTTGATGACAGTATGATAAATTATGGTGGGTTCGTACGTGCTTACGCTGGAGTAGAAGGTAGTAGCTTCAGAATACTCGTACTGGTAGCACCACCTAGAGTCACAACACTAACCTTCTACTCTCGATATTTGAGGCTAAGTAGTGTTTTAGACGGTGATCTATCTATTCTACACTACGATCTCTCTAACATTCGCGGATATCTGAGCATGGTTGGCTACTACAGTACTAGGCAACTAAACACTACACTTGAACAAATAACGTTTTATGTACCGATAAACTCGGCTAATGTGTGTCCAGGATGGGTGATCATCGATCAGAAAATGTTGAGCAACTATGTGCGCTATGGCGGTACACATATAACTCTTAGCTGGTATTCGAATAGTGTAACGTTTGTGTCTAAGCTCTTGAAGAGTTAAATGTAGACAGGAAATTCTAGTGAGTGGGCGAGCGATAATGGAGGTTATTGTCGTTATACATGATATATCGAGTGCACAACGGCTTATCGATATGGCTCGACTCACGTATAGTATGGGTTATAGACATTTTGTGGCATCTCGAGTTTACGGTGCTGCAGCTACAAATGGTGTTCCAGAAGTTCATAGACTAGCACTTAGATTGGGAACAAGTTTTGCTGTACTATCTAAATTGTCTGACGTTATTGAGCTATTCAATGTCGATAAAACTATAATATTTAGCTATGCTCATGGCGAGCGCAGAGAGGTTGAAGATATAGTAAGTGTTGCCCTCAAACATAATCGTATTGCCCTAGTTTTTGGAGGTAGTGAAGGTGCACCTAGAAAAGATGAGCTAGGTCTTGGGACTCCCGTATACTATGCTGGCGCAAATGGATGGTTGGGACCTGTTGCTGAAGCAGCCATAATACTTTATGCTCTGAAAAAACATGTTCAGCAACAAAATGTTGAGTAGAGGTTCACTCTTCTTTACGAGGAAAGCTTTTTTCAAGGTATAGTCTTACGGATATTGCAACAGCTTTTGCTAGTGGTACAGGTACAGCTTCACCAACTTGGTTATACTGTTCATCACGGCCTCCGAGGAAGATATGGTTATCGGGGAAGCCCATGAGTCTGGCTTGTTCTCTCACTGTTAGAAATCTGTTTTCTTCGGGATGTATAAATCTTGAGGAGCCGAGTACAGTAGGTGCTATTTCTCTAGGATTGAGTCTAATGAGGTTTGGCAGTCTACGTCCTTCAGCACCTTCGTAGTATATTAGTGGTTTGCCAGGTTTTAATCTAGCTATCCGTTTAAGCTTCTTTTCGCTTAAAGGTGGTACTTCGTGATTGGGTGGTATGAGCGTATTTGGTGTAGGCATGTTTTTCAATGCATCTCTTACAGTATATTTGCGTTTACATTTTGGCGGCTTTATCCTTATATTTGATATGAAAACCCGTATTCTATGACTTGGTGTACAATAGTCTTCCGCTCTTAAAATATTGAAATACACTTTCCTATAGCCAACATCTTTGAACAACTTCTCTAGCTCGTCTTTAAGCCCATCATCTAGTATAGCAGGTACGTTCTCCATTACAAAAACCTTAGGTTTTAACTCTCCTACCAGTCTAACGAAGTGTAGTACGAGTTGGCCTATAGGATCTTTGTAAAGTCTATCTAGGGGATTTGGCATACGTCTAGGATTTGCACCTGTGAAAGGCTCGCAAGGTGGACTACCAATAACCACGTCGGGAGGCCGACCAATAAGGTTTAATATTTCAACGCCACTAACATCTTTTATGTCCATGGCGAGTGCATATGCTTCCGGAAAGTTTGCTTTAAAACTTCTAATAGCAGACCTATCATTATCTATGCCTAGGACTATTTTGAAACCTGCTTGTCTAAATCCTTCAGAAAAACCACCTGCACCGCAGAAGAGGTCAACGACGGTGTATTTCATTTCTTATCTCCTCTTCAAGCCTCGCAATAATTCCTTTAAGCATGTTCAGACGTTCATCACGCTTTTCATCTATAGTGAGAGGACTTCCACATCGTGGGCATGTGAAATCGTGTTCAAGAGCCTCCTCTAGAGCATATCTAGTATTGTCTAAAGGACATACATAGTAGGTTGTTTTGCTTTCCTGTTCCAACTTATATTTTAGCCGTTCTAGCACCATTCGTTTTCGGTTTACAAAGGTTGAATGTAGTCCTATAATGTCTACTTTCCAGAAGAACACGTTGCGTTGTTTATCAGGGTCTCTAGCTCTTCGATAAGTTACAAATTTTTTCTCTAGTAGTAGGTTTAGAGCGCGTCTAACACTATTCAATTTCAAACCTGTTTTCTCAGCTATAGCTTCTTCACTAAGCTCCTTACCTTCTTCGTAGAGAACCTTGAACACCTGTCTAACATCGAAATCGAATAGCTTCTCTATAACCTCATACAACTTCTCCTGGTTCAACCCTTTACCCTGTCGTATTTCTATAAGCTGACACTTTAATAGGGATTATGTTCGTTTCAAGTAATTGCCTACAAGCTATTTAAGGCATTCTACACGTTTGCCTTTGCGTGATGGTATGATTCTTAGCTTGGCATTTTCAAAGTATACGTGAAGCTCCTTACCTTCATATAGTCTGTCGAGGAAGATTGCCAGTGCTGAAACTTCGCTATGTGGTTGATTGCCTATAGCTACGTTGTAGTCGGCTATCTCGTAGAAGAAGGGTGGCACCTTTTCAGCGCCGACAATGATGAGTTTTGGTTTTGGACTCCGACGTATTTCGTCTATAACATCGTCGACGTGTATGCCGTACATAGTCAAGTGGATTATTTCACCTCCACTTCTCTTCCACTCCTTACAATACTTTTTGCTATCGACTCCACATATAATCTCTAGTTTGCCACCCCAACGGTCTAGTACACCTTTCAGACTATCGATAACGTGTTGATCACAAATATCGCCTAAAACAAAGCCATTTGCGCCAAATGCTCGTGCTACAAGACCTACATGCGTTGTTATCCTCTTATCTCTCTCAGGCCTATGACCTATCCTTAAGACGTATACCTTCCCATATCTTTTAGCAAGTTGGCTAGCTTCCATGTTAACTCGTCCACCCCATACTTTTTAAGTGCTGAGAACGGTATTATCCCCTCAAAACCGGGGTAGCCTTCACGAAGAGTTTTCTCAATTATTGAAAGTTTCTCTTCAAGCTCCCATTTGTCTACCAGATCAACTTTATTGGCAACAGCAAGTAGCGGCTTACCTATGGAACCAATTCGATACAATATTCGAATGCCCTCTTCAACCTTCTTACGAATAACGTGTGGAGGTTCACTTGCATCAACTACAAAGAGTAGTATATCAGCATATGTAACTTCTTCGAGAGTGGCGTGAAAAGCTTCAATGATTTCTGGTGGTACACTCCAGATAAAACCGACTGTATCAACTAGAAATGTTTTAAACCCATTGACAAGCTCTACAAGCTTGTGCTTAGGGCTAAGGGTAGTGAAATATTCGGGGCCTACAGGTTTAGTCTCTCCAGTTAACAGGTTAAAGAGTGATGTTTTGCCTGCACTTGCATAGCCAACTATCGCAGTGTGGGGGTATCCCAGCCGCTGTCTTCCAAGTCTTTCTCTTTCTCTATGCTTTCTAATGTTTTCAAGTTCTCTTTTTATCTTAGCAATCCTAAACTTCATATGTCTATAGTAGGCGTCTATTGCGTAGGCTCCAGGCCCTAGAAAACCGGGCAATTCTTTAAGCTTAGACCTTCTTATAAACTCTCTAACTAGAGGTAGTCTATGTTTAAGGGTTGCAAGCTCTATTTGCAGTTTTGCTTCTTTGCTACCTGCATGCAAACTGAATATTTCTAGTATGAGTAGTGTTCTATCAAGTACTTCGACCCCGGTTTCTATCATGAGAGTTGCATAATCTCTAGGCTTTATCTCATCATACACTATGAGTTTGAGTTCATGTACACTCTCTTTGTACTGGTTTGCAATCCTAACAATTTCCTCGAGCTTAGCCTTACTTAGAAGTTTAGAACCTAGCCTCTTATACCTAATCACATCCAATATATCGTATTGAGCGCTTTCGACGAGAGCAAATGCCTCTTTAACAAGCCATTGAGGGAGGTGTTTTGGTAGTAGGAGTATTGCGCCGCGATAGATGTTATTCTTCTTCATCTACTCAATCCTCTTTAATTTCTGCAATATCGCCTAGTGTTAAGTAGAATTCGCCTTTCTCACCACCATACTCTTCTCCTTCCTCTACAACTGGTTCAAGAAGCTTTATACCTAGTATCTTTTCAAGCCTTCTTGCCAGGTCTATTGAGGGTGTTAAAGTGCCAGCTTCAATCCTCTTAATGACGTTTTCACTAACCTTCGCTTTCTGTGCCAGCATACGTTGTGTCCAGCCAAGACGTTCTCTCGCACTTCTAACACGTTCTGCAAAATCGGGTACAACTTCAAATCTCTCGTAGACACCTAGTCTTGAACTAGGTTTACGCGTTAAACTAGCTTTAGACTTAGCTGCTACAGGTCTAGTCTGTTTCTGCTGTTGTTCTCTAGCCCCTACTCTTTTAACAGCAGTGTAATCTGATGCAACTACCTGTTCTCTTATTGCTTCTAGACGTTGTACTGGCTGTGTCAATCTCAACCGTGTTGGTATGTCTAGTGCTGTACTTTGCACCCTACTCGTATACCTTCTATAACAAGCTTCACATACTATGAGTTCAACACCTTCTATTGTAATGTGGTGAGACTGTGTTGTTATTGGTCTACCACACATTTCACAGTATAACGTCACGTGTAGACTCCCCCGTGTTATAGTGGGGTAAACTATTATTTAGACTTCCTTAGGCTTTTTAAAAGGTGTAGAGTGGGGATAACAGGTTATGGCTAGCACCATCGACGGGAATGGCCTTATAGATTATCGTGCTCTAATAGAATACATTAAACATTTGGAAAGAAGAGTGAAAGAGTTAGAGTTAGAGCGTGCAGAGTTAAGGCGAGAGATAAAGCGTTATAGGCACGAGCTTGAAAAGTTGCAAATGCCACCACTAATTGAGGCAGTTCTACTCGACTTATTACCTGATGGCCGTGCTGTAGTTAAAAGTACAACAGGTCCAAACCTAATTGTGAGTGTTGCAAGCAATGTTGATACGAGCAAGCTTGTACCTGGAGCTCTTGTAGCGTTAAATCAACGTGGTTCAGCAATAGTGGAAGTTTTGCCTGAGAGGGAAGACCCGGCAGTTAGAGCGTGGGAGGTTGTAAAGAAACCTAATGTGACGTTTGACCATATAGGTGGTCTATGGGAGCAAAAGAGAGAGCTCTATGAGGCTATCATACTACCACTCCAAAAACCGGAGCTTTTCAGAGATCTCGGTATCGAGCCACCTAAAGGAGTGCTGCTATATGGGCCTCCAGGTTGTGGAAAAACACTATTAGCAAAAGCTGTGGCTGCAATGACAAATGCAACTTTCATACGGGTTGTAGCATCACAATTTGTGCAAAAGTATGTTGGTGAAGGCGCTAGACTTGTAAGAGAGCTCTTTAAATTTGCTCGACGTAAAGCTCCAGCAATAATATTCATCGACGAGATCGATGCAATTGCTGCTCGTAGACTCGAAGTTGGAACTAGTGGCGAGCGTGAAGTACAGCGCACACTTATGCAGTTACTTGCAGAGCTTGATGGGTTTGACCCATTAGACAATGTGAAGGTTATTGCTGCAACTAACAGGATAGACATTTTAGATCCTGCAATTCTTAGACCAGGTAGATTCGACAGACTAATCTACGTACCACCTCCCGATCTAAATGCAAGATACGAGATATTCAAGATACATACTGCAAAGATGAAATTGGCTAAAGATGTTGACCTATGGGAGCTTGCAAAGTTAACTGAAGGTGCAACTGGTGCAGATATTAAGGCTATAGTGACAGAGGCAGGATACAATGCTCTAAGAGCAGGTCGTCAATATGTAACTCGAGAAGACTTTCTAAAAGCTATAGAAAAAGTGTTAAAGAAGAGGTTTAGACCCTATAGCGATGTTTCAACATTTAATGTTGTGAGCCCAGAAAAGAGAGAAACAGAGCTAACATACCTCGCTTAACCACGCTAAACCTCTTTTACCATTACACCATTCTCCGTGGAAGGGAGTTCTGTTGAAGCTTAGAAAACCAAGCGAAGGCGAAATTCTCAGATTGAAGGCAATAGCTGACTATCAGTTTGGGTGGCCAGCAGGTGATCTCCTCTTTCCACATGAGGACCAAATTGTTGTTGGTGTTTCCCCTTCAACACGCAGAATTCGCGAGGTCTACGATTCTGAAGGTTTGATCGCAGTGCTTAGAGCCCACGACTACTACTATTCTCTGAGTTTGCTTGGAGCTGATAGACTTCGCAAAGGTTTTCCTCCTCCGCGTCTACGAGTTGTAGTGAAAACTTTACACGAGAAGACTAAAACCATATTTACACGTGACATAATAGAAGTTGACACAAATCTTAAAGCTGGAGATGAGGTCATAATCGTTGATCCAGAAGATAGATTGTTGGGTGTTGGTAGGTTAAGACTATCTCCGGCAGACATTTTATCTAAGGTTTCTGGCGAAGCTGTAAGAGTTAGAAAACTTGTGAGGAGATGAGTGCAATGCGCGAGTTTAGACGTCAGAGTATTCGCATTATCATAACAAACGAAAAGTTATTTGAAGAGTTTAGAGAGGCGAAAAAGTGTGTATTCATATCAGGCTTCAAAGGGTATGGTATGGTCGGATATATAACAGTTACACATATCGTTGAACATTTAAAATGTGGGCGAACAGGAGTTGTAATAACCAAATACATGCCCGAAGCAATAACTGTGGATAAGAATGGTATAGTTTCACCTTTTGAACTCTATGTTTGCCGAGGCACAGATGAAATGTCTATAATGGCACTAGTAAACCATGATTTGCCGGATGTGAGAGAACGCACACGTTATGCAGACACTATAATTAGATGGGTTACAAGTATAGGCGTTAATGAAGCTGTTTTCTTCGGAGGATTCGACGCCAGATATCGAGTTGGCGATGAAAAACTAAGATGGGTTGCCACTAGCATGTGGACAAGAAAGCTTGAAGAGCCTAAGATGGAGTCAGGTTTGTACATAATAGGACCTTTAGCCCTCTTTACACTGTTCTCTGAAATATATAGGCTACCCGCTCTTGTTATTCTACCCTATGCTGAAACTTCTCGGCCAGATCCACGTGCAGCAGCAATAGCTGTTGAAACGTTTGCAAAACTATACGGATTAGACATAGATACTAGGGAATTGTATGAGAAAGCTCGTCTCATAGAGGAAAAGATAATGGAACTTGAAGAGCAGAAAGAAGCTATGCAAGCACCACCTGGTGCTTCAGAGCGAGTTTACATGTAAGATCTTAACTTATTTTTTCAACTCGCACTCCCAACTCTTTGCCTAGCTTATCAGCTATAGTCTTTGACCACTCTATCTCCTCGCTGTATAAAATTATAACCTCGTTGTAACAATTGCCGTGGAATCTAGAAACATAGTTTTTGATTGCTTTAACGGTTTCCTCAATCAACTTCTCACTAACTTCTCTAGAAATCTCGAACTGTGATAGAGGATAAGTTTCTGCAAGTTCTTCTGGCACAAGTGAGAGAGCTGGAACATACCCCACAAAGTGTGCACCTCTATATCTTCGCTTTGCCAATTTGTACATGTTAGAGGCTATGAAAGGCTTCGTATTTGGATCTACAGGTACTAGTACTAGTCTAGTACATTTTCTCGGTCTATAGTTGTTGAATAGTCTTCTCAAATGTTCAACTACCTTTGGATGCTTATGGTCTACGTGTCCGAAGATGAATATTCCATGTGTTTCAATACCCTTTACATGTGGACTGTATCGCACTAAATGCTCTATATTGTCAAGTACAACTTTTAGTGCATCATGTAGTGAAGGATGGGCATGACTTTTCTCTACCAGTAACTCCCAAAGTCTACCCTCTCTTATGGCAACTTTTACTTCGTTTATCGCTTGTTTTAACACGTAGAGATTGTGTTTTGCAAGAAGCTTTGTTCTCTCTGGGGCAGGCATTTCAAGCATCTCCTGAGGCGTATACTTTGTACAGATTGGACAGCTGCAAGGTAGATAGTCTAGATCTTCAAGCCGATAAGTGTGTGTAAGAGTCATATACCTGTTATCCCTGGCATAGAGTATGTATGAAGCTGAATCGAACATGTCAACGCCAAGTGCAACAGCAAATGGGATGATCATTGGATGGCCTGCTCCAAAGAGGTGTAAAGGTTTGGATCTAGGTAGATGTTTTCTAGCTGCTATAATCAACTGCAACAGTTCTGAATACCTATACTTTTCGAGAAGTATTGTTGGTGAGCCTAGTGCATATAGTGCATAGTAGTTTGCGAATTTTGCAGACATTTTAGCCGAATTCTCGACAAGGTCTACGTAAGGACCTCCTTGCACTGGTAGTGTCCAAACACGTTTTTCAGGATCTATATAGTTTATAGCTTCTTCAGCTCTCCTTAAAGTTTCTTGTACACTCCACTCTGCTTGTTTCTTATCATAGGCGGATCCTGAAGGCACATCAAGTATAACAGCTATATCGCTGTCTATCTTCTTTTCAAATTCTACTATTTCTCTATTTGTTGCATCTATTACGCCATATCTTAACAATTGGTAAGCGCCAGAATCAGTCATTATTATCCCATCAAAATTCATCAACTCATGTACTTTCCTAGCATCCCTACCATACCTCTTCATTATCAAATACGCATTCGTTATTATTGCGTTAAAGCCAACCTCCTTTATCTCATTAATACTAAGCTCTTGTCTCTCAATGTCTATCACTGGTAGTAGAGCAGGTGTTTCTAGAACACCATGTGGCGTGTAAAGTTTTCCTATACGACCAGCTAGATCTACATCTTTTACTTCAAACTCTCCTATGCTACGCCTCATTGTGGTTTTTCTCCTCTCTTCTTAGCTTCCATATATTCCTTTAAGAGTGCATATATTCGACCTGCCATAGCCCCGCTTCCCTCAACACCGGATGCTGTAACGCGGTAGGTGTTTAGAACAACTACAACTCCTGCATCAGGATAAACTTTCACAGCATCTGGTCTTAATCCTAGTTTTCTCCTAATATACTCGGCAAACTCGTTTGCATCGAATATGCTTACCTCATATGCTCTTATTTCTGCAATGCTAGCCCCTCTTATTATGAGCCTTGGTATAACGTCGCCTTCTGGTGTGCGAGCATCTGCGAGTACTAGATCTAGCGAAGGCTGTTCAAAACCTATTAATTTACCTTCATATACACGACCGTTAACTAGTACAACTTTTACCTGTTTGTCCAACAATGAGTGCATCTCAGTCCAGAATCTTCTAGATGCGGTAGGGGTGAGTGCCAAGCTTATCGCCATTGAGAGTGCTAGCGTCAGGGATATAATACGTGTATGTTCTACATCCGGAAATTGGGTCTTGACTATGGCCATAGTCCACTTCAAAGGTGTTGTAGAGTCTCTTACTAGAGAGCTAATACCAAAGATATACCTTGCAAGAATAAGAGATGATGAGGGTAAATATGTAGTCGAAATGGATCTCCACGAAGAACTATTTGTTGTACCTAAAGGTGCTAAGGTAGAATTCAGCATTAGTAGGGAAAAGCCAGATTATAGAGATGGCATCGATTTTCTAGGTAGAGCTACATTTGTAACTAAACGTAAAATTGACGAACACAACCAATACCTCTTCTCCATCGGAGGTTTGCTTGTAATAGTGACTACAAAAGAGGAGCTCGATATCAAACCAGTAGAAAAAGTCTATGTTAAGCTCGCCCAAATAGGTTGATGTCGAAGAGAAGCACCTTCTCTAAAACATTTTTTGAGCAGAAATACTACTGCCTAACCCTCCGAACGTCTACTAGTTCCACTTTACAGGATCCGAAATGGAGTATCTATGAAGGTTCAACAGCCTATCTACAGCATATTTGTTGGAGCTATGCTAACTTTGTCGATCGTACTGATAGGATTTGGTGTTGGAGTTTTACACCTAGAGTTTGTCGGCAAAACCATAACGTGTCTAGCATTGATGTCTCTCTTATTAGCAGCGTTGTTGATCCTGACGAGAAAACCTGGCCACAACATTATCGAAGTATGCTACGACATTTTCTTGGTCAAAGACTTTAACGTTGAAGAAACAGTAAAAGAGCTAGTATCACTTGCAAAATTCTTAAAGAGCTTAAGCGAGCATGCAAAAGCATTTATCAGCTATACAAGCAGGCCAAATGAACCCGCAAAACTCTGTATAACATTACCATCACAAGATCAGCTTCAAACCATAGATGTTTACATAAAAAACAATTTTAAACAGCTAATCTTCGTGCAACACAAACCTCCAACTACAACCATACACCAAAACATGAAATCTAGAAACACGTATATTGTTAAACTAAGCAGGAAAATACTTTGCACATACATCTGCAACTTGGTAAAAGATCTAGCATTAGTAGGACTTCATAATACAACAGTATTAGATTGGAAAGGCTATTTGAAAGATTGCAATCTAGAAACAAGTTGCCCATACAAAAACAATGTGATCGATATGAGTTTTACAATCAGCATACACAAGAGACTTTTAATTCTCAGAAATGCTGTTGAGAAACACGTACTCCCAATAATTGTTATGGCTTTAGACGATATAGAATTTTTGAAGTTGACAGCTAGTCAAAAACCTCCAACAGAACCAACACCAATAATTGTCCTATGTATAACCATTTAATTGTGTTAAAAAGAAGTATATAAGCCCCCACCTGTGCAATGTACGGATGGACGAACACGGGTCCCGCCGTAGCTCAGCGGTAGAGCGCCCGGCTGTAGGGGGACTCCCCGAGACCCCACCCCCCGCGCACCTGACGGGCCGTGAAAGGCGCGGATGAGGGTGCGTCGGCATAGGGGTCTCGGGGGCGCAGAAACCGGGTGGTCCGGGGTTCGAATCCCCGCGGCGGGACCACTCATACTCACACCAATTCCACTATCAAACTACTATTTTAAAACATTGATATATTCATTTCAAAATTCAAAAATAGATAATTACTTTTCAAAATCAATTTCAAACTTTAAAAGTTGATTTCATTTTTGCTTTGTTAGACTTTGTTCTAGTACTTGTACAACTATGTCCAGATCTTTGAAGTTTATATCACCCATTAGCCCTATTCTAATCATTTTGTTTTTGTATTCTTTAATTCCTGTTGCAATGATATAACCTGCTTTTCGCAACTCTTGTTGTATTAGGGTGGCGTTTTCAACCCACAGTGCTGCCAATGTGTTGGAGGCTACTTTCATGTTCTTAGGTACTGGTTTTAACCCATCGATATGTCTAATTTTGTTGTAGAAGTAGTGTTTTCTCTGTACGTGTATGTCGATATAGTTTTCAACGCCTATTTCATCGACTATGATTTTTAAAGCTTCTTCTAGGGCATAGAGAATTGTTATTGGTGGTGTGAAAGGTGTTTCACGTACAGAGTCGTATTTGTCTATGTAGCGTTTTAAGTCGAGAGCTGGTGGTATATCTTCGCTATACCGTTTTCTAATAATTTCAGCTCCTTCGGGGCTAATGGCTACAAAAGCTGCACCTGGAGGTGCGGCTATTGCTTTATGAGTACAACCCGCTATTGCAGCAACACCATCTGTAAACCATACCTTGTCTCCGGCAAGCCCTGAAACACCATCTACAAGCACTAAACTGCCATTTTCTTGAGCTACTTTGCCTATCTTCCTAAGCTCTTCAAAGGTGTAGCGTACAGCCATGCTAGTCTCGTTTTGGACTACTATCACAAAATCGTAGTTTTTGTTTTCAAGTCTATCTACTATAGTATCTACATCTACAACATCGCCTTCTTTAGCGCGTATAGCTTCAACTTGAGCACCACGTCGAATAGCTGAATCAGCAGCTCTTTCGCCAAACTCGCCATTAACCACTACAAGCACTCTATCTCCTGGCTTTACAAAACTCCATATCATTGCATCAACAGCTGTAGTTCCACTACCACTTAGAACAGCTATAGCACCATCTTCATCAAGCTTAACCAGCTTTTTGAGTTTTTCAACTACGCTTGTGAGAAGTTCTCTAAAGTCTTGACTTCTATGACTTATAACTTTTTGACAACATCTTTTAAGCACTCTTTCTGGAACTTCTACAGGTCCCGGTGTTAGGAGTTTCAAAAATATCACCTCTCTGCAGAGCTTTTGAAGAAGTTAATTATTTTCTCTGCTACTATCAAAGCAATTCTACGTTGGGCTTCTCTTGTTTGAGCACCAATATGTGGAGTTATAATTGTTCTAGGATGTTGTATCAGTCTTTGCTCACATGTTGTTTTGGGAGGTTCATTCTCTAGAACATCTGCAGCATAAGCGTATAGTATCCCATTTTCAAGCCCCCATAGCACTGCCTCGCAATCAACTACAGCTCCCCGTGCTGTGTTTATGAGAATTGCTCCTTTTTTGAACATCTTGATTGTGTCGAAGTTTATCATATGATAGGTGTCCTTGGTTAGAGGTACATGAAGAGTCACTACATCAGCTATGCTAAGTCCATGCTCTAAAGACTTCACTACTTTTGCTCCAAGCTTTTCAGCATATGTTGTAACGTCAACAACATCGTAAACGTATATGTTCATTCCCAAGCTTGATGCAAGCTCTGCAACACGCCTTCCTATTCGGCCAAACCCTATTATGAATAGGTTTTTGCCGAAAAGCTCAATACCATAATCTTTAACCCACTCACCCTGTCTAAGCTTCATGTTAAGCTCTACAACACGTCTTGCAGCAGCAATCATCAGGCCAATAGTAAGCTCGGCTACACTCTCTGTAGGGCCTTCTGGGGCATTGACAACTTCGATACCTTTTTCACGTGCAGCTGTTAAATCGATGTTGTCTAGTCCTACACCAGCTCTTGCAATCAACTTTAACCTCTTACCAGCCTCTATAATTTCACGAGTAATTTTTGTCCGACTACGAACAACAATAGCGTCATAGTCTCCTATAATCTTTAGCAGCTCGTCAGTTTTGATACCTGGTCTATAATCTACTTCGAAACCATTTTTCTTCAACATTTCAACTAGTGATTGGTCTACTTTATCGGTGATTAACACCTTAACCATAACCTAGCACCTCCTCAACAGACAATCTATCAACTACTATTGGTGTGCCAATAGGCACTTTGAAAAAACTTGCAAGAACTGGGCATTTAGCTCTAAATAACATAAAGGTTTTCTCGTGGTAGACTTTGGCAAGCCCTTCTCTTATATCCTCGAGAAAGCATTCAAAGTTGGCAATTCCTTTTACCAGCACAACATCTGCTTCTACAACATGGTCTATGCCTCCATCTATTGGTTGTAAGGGATAAGCTCTTCTAGGCAATATTTCGATTTTAATGTTGCCTACAACATCGTACAGCATTTCAATAATAAGATCAACCATGTCTTGATAAGTTACATCCACTTCGTAGGGATCTTTTCTAGCGTATATTGTGAGTTTTTCTATACCAAATCTGTCGGCAAGTTTAGCAAGTGCTGCAATATCTATGAGTGTTTCGCCTGCATTGTCTACAAAAATAGCAACTCTTTTTAGACTGGTTGGACGGATGTGAGTTTTTACGAGTATTTTGGCCTTTTCAACTCCTTCTACAATGTCTAGCAGATATCTGTTTGCAGCAAATTCATAGCCTATCATTGGGATGTCAACAGAATTTGTAGAAGCGAGAAAGGCTAACAATTCTTCAAACCTTTCCAGTTTACCCTCAACATACTTGATTATCTCTGGCAAAATCCTATATGCTAACATGTTGAGTTCAAGCTTTTTCACCTCATAATATCTTCTATAGTCATCGTTCAATTGTTTATATGCAACACGGAAAGGCTCGTAAAATGCTTGAGAACGTCTATGGGAGAATCTTATAGCTTTTCGGAGTACATGCTCTAGGCCAAAACGTGCTAATGTCTCCCTAGACTTTGCTAGACATAAATAGCATAGTGTATCCAGGAAAGGCATTCCGAGCCCAATCTCATACCTCGAGTCCCAACAACCCTCCACTCTCCCACAGCGTAAAAAGCTTACTATTGATTTATTTCTTCTAACTGTCCTCCACTCTCAACCTTTAATGGTCTTCCTTCTATGAGAGCTTGTACGAGTTTCTTACGAGCATTTTGGACTAATCTCCATACAGTACCTCTTGAAACGCCCATGTGTTTGGCAGCTTCTTCGTAGGTTAAACCTTCAAGATCAATTAGTCTTAATGCTTCGATTTCAGGATATGTTAATACGAGTGGTTCGCCGTTTTGCACCGGTTTTGGCACAAACTCTTCGACTCTAGGTACAAAAGATATGTAAACTGGTGTTGGTGGCCGCCCTCGCCCCCTCCATCTGCATCTCCATCTCCATCGAGGCATCTAGTCCCCGCGATAAAGTATCGTTAAAGGTGACAGGTTAATAGATGTGGGCCATGCTACACCCTATGCAAGGCTTAGCTTAGAGGTAGATAGTGGCAATGTCTTTGAGATCTAGGCTTGAAAAAGAATTGGAGGAGGCATGGAGTCTCGTAGAACAGCAGAACAGGAAAAGTCTTGAAAACAAAGGTTTGCGTAATACATCGTACATTATAGCTGTAGGCGCTGGAGATTCTTATGCAGCAGCATTAGCGTGGGAGGGTATCGAGGCTCGTGTTCGTGCAGCTGATCCACTAGATGCTTTGAACTCTGGTTTGCTTGGTTTTGGTATAGAGCTTAATGCCGTTGTTGTTGGTATTAGTGTTAGTGGTAGAACTAAATCAGTTGTCGAGGCTATTAGTAGACATCGGTATATGGGCGGCAACGTATTCTGTGTGACAGCAGATCCTCTTTCGCCACTAGCTCTTGCTTGCGGCAATAGCGAGTTGTTAATCTATGGTGAAACAGTTGATGGTGTTGGCGGTGTTAGACAAGCAGTACTCTATGCAGCAATTGCCGGGTTAAGAGGAGTTACCGTTAAAGAGTTTGAACCGAGACTCGAACCTCTAAACCTCCTCAAATACAGTGTGATAACTGGTGTATGCGCGTCTCGAGGCGTAGCCCTCTTCGCCTCTCTAAAACTTTGCGAAGTTTATGGTGTATGCGATAGATACCTAGCATTTGAAGAGCTGTTACACACCAAAATATATTCGTTAAATTCGAGTGCTAGCATATTGGTCTTCGAACCACCCTATAGAGATGATAGGTTTAAGGAAATGGTTGATATGCTTCAAGATCTCGGTTATGATCTAGTGGTTGTTGAAGCTAGGGAAGGAAGTGCTTGGGATAGTATTATAGGTCAGACCATATGGGTTTTGAAAAGTCTGGTGAAAACGTTGGAGGAAAAAGAGGTTAAAAGACCATACTTTAGAAGCAACCCTCTTCTCGACAAATTGACAAGCATTATATACGTTTAAGTGGAAGATCCCACACAAGCTATATAGCCATTGATATCAGGTGATACAATAATACCATTACACATATATTCTAGAACACCTTTAACAACAACATATTTACAGTTTAACTCTGTATATCTAAGCCGCAAGGTTCTTACAAGCAGTGTTGCTCCACTATACGCTCCCTTTTCCACGTTGACAAGATAGTATGCAGGTGTAGTGTAGGAGATGCTATCAACGATCTTTGCGGTGAAAACAACTGTTCTTTTGAGGACACGTTTGATGCAAGGTCGAGGTGTTGTTATAGAGACAAGTCTTATGCTGTAGGGTATATCTAGGAACCTTCCAAATAGCAGCCTATTCGAATAAGCAGTGTCTGGATAGAGTGGTTTTGTGACACCGTCTTGACGCAATTCCTTGAGAAACTTGTACACCTCTTCAGAATCGCCATAAACCACTATGTCGATGTCGTTAGCAGTACAAGGCTTGTATGCTAGTGAGCCACTAATACCTGCTAAGAAGCCAACCTCTTGGAAAAGCTCTAGTAGACGTAAAGCAGCTTGACAAACTCTACTGTTGCACCTATCCAACGATCTTGCAGCTTCAAATGGGCTGACAATCTTTGATCTTGAATCTGGCATGAGTAGAGGTATTTTGATACGTAGGCAAGGATCTACAAAGCATTTAACGACTCTGCAGAGCTCGTAGGGTTCAACATGAACTTTTCTACCATTCAAGAATCTAGGGACTACGCGTAGGTATGGAAAAGGCTGTTCTACGTCCTTCACTACAAACACATCTTCTTTTACCACTACAAGCCATCCTTCCAGTGGCAGTTTGAGCTGCAACCCCTTAGAAGACCCTTTACACTAACAGATATAAGGTCTAGTAGCTTTGCAAAGGGTGTTAGTGGGGTGTTTGCTGTGGCTTTCGAGCGTATTGACGAAGCGGTAGCGTTGTTAGAAAAGACGATAGCTAGCGTTAGAGGTAATATGAGCAGTTCAACTTCTCTAATCGACCAGAAAATAAACAGCGTTATGGCCGGCATAGTCGAACTATTAGATAAGATTGGCGAGATACTACGAAAAAGCAAATGTGCAGTTATGCAGAAAGGAGGTACTGGTATAGAGCCTTTCTGCGGCCATTGGAGATTGTTTGAACATGATAACTCGGTAACCATCTATAGGTTGAAGCCAGCAGCAACTATCGTGTACGAAAATGGATGCCTAAGATTCGTTCGAGATAATGTCAGGCTAGAACTAGTTAATGACCGTCTAAAATTGTGTAAATGGGACTACTGTAAAGAGGTAAAACCCTCTAGTCGCGATGAAATAAGACAAATAATACCGCAGCTCACATACCTGATAAGAGAAGTTGGCTGGTATGTTAGCAAGAGCTTAGAAGGGTTAAACGCTTGCCTCAGACAAGCTGCACCACAATGTCTAAGACAATATTAGATACCGCGATTATAGTGTGAGTAATATTAGGCTGATCACTTCATACTTGTTTTTGAGGGTAGGCAAGTGAAGAGAGTGAGATTAAGTGATATTCCAGGTGTTGGACCTAAAACAGAGCAGAAGCTAATAGTATATTTTGGCTCGGAAGAAGAAGCTCTAAAAGCATTGGAAAAGCAGGCTATAGGCTTAATTAGCGAAGCGCTGGGTTCGTATAAGAAGGCGCTTAGACTAGTTCAAAACTACATAGCGTTTAGCCATGGAGTTGAGGTTGAAGAAGTTTTTGGAACACGTATTGTATCTGAAATATTTAGGAAGTACCTTGAAACTATTGCTGACTTAGCAGTAAGTAGACCTGCTCGCGAAAGAATATCGACAATATTCCCTCTACCTGCACGAGCAGCTACGTATATCATTAAAAAGCTTGAAGAGTTAAAAGAAGCATTTAGGATATACGATGAGCTAAGCAGAAATAATATGGTTGATGCTGTCAGAGCCTGTTTGAAGAAGCTAGATTGGCCGAAAAATCCACGCTTAAAGTTTGAGCGGAGAACCCTAGTAGTGCCAGCTTTTCAAACAATAGACCTAAAGTTGCCAAGCGAGATAAAAGACTATGTTGAGGTTATAGAGGTTGAGAGTGAGTTAGAAGTAGAACGCATAGCACGTGAGCAAGGACCGGTGTTTGTGTATGGATTTGAAACAGTCGATGTACCAGGTGCTATAGTTGTAGATGAGGTGTCTCCAGAGATCCTGTTTCCCGAAAACGTAATAGCATGGTATGAGACGAATAGGGGGGTTATCGAGGCTATTCTCTGTGTGCTTGAAACTCTAAAAGATAGTGCTAGCCGTGTTCTAGGCATAAGTGATCCAGAGACGCTAAAGAAGCTCTTAGAGTATAGTTTAAGGTTTACTGTTGAAGGGCCTATTGAAGGAGTTGATAGTACGTTTGATAGCTTGAGGAGGAAATGTGCTAGAATTGAAGAAGTAGTGTATGATGTTGCTACTTGGGCTACTGAGGAGATAAAAAGACGTCTAGAAAGACTTGAAGTGAAGTTGACAGGGTTACAGTTGTTGAAATTGATAGAGGAGTTTAGTACTAAAGGACAGCTAATTGTAAGTCAGTTTGAAGAGATTGTACGAGAGGTTGTTGAAGAGGCTGAGAATAAAATTGTAGAGAAGCTTGGACTTAATGTTGATGAGGCCGAGAATATAGTTGGTCTATTTAGAGTAAGCGATGGATTTAGTGTTGAGGTTGACGAGGATAAGCTAGCAGAGTTAAAGAGGAAGCTTAAGCTAAAAATTGAGACGTTGAGATTGAAGCTACTTAGTGAAGCTGCAAGGCAACTTAAAGACCTTAAACCTATCGTTGAAAACGTATTTGACAAGCTAGTAGAACTTGATGTTCGTTTAGCACTTGTGCTTTTTGCGAAGAAGTATGGTGGTTGCATTCCAGAGTTTTCAACCGACTATATAGGTGTTGGGTTTGTAAAAGCTGCAGAAATAGAGTTGCTTAAACATTCGAGTAATATTCAGCGTATAAGCTACTCGATTGGCAATGTGCCATATAAACCTGATGGTGTTAAAGGTGAGCGCATAGTCATACTAACAGGGGCAAATAGTGGTGGTAAAACAACGCTTTTGAAGACAGTGGCAGAGGTAGTGCTAGCTGCACAGGCAGGTTTGCCGGTAATTGCTGAGCGTGCTTGGATTGGCGGTTTTGACCGCATATACTTTTTCGAGAAGCCACCAGGAACTCTATCTGCAGGCGCTCTTGAAGCAACATTGAAGTTGATGGCTAATGTGGTAGTTGATAGTTCTAGAAGACTAGTACTTGTAGATGAGTTGGAGTCGGTTACCGAAGCTAGAGCTGCAGCAAAAATAGTAGCAGGTTTTGTTGAAATGTTAGCTTTTGACAGCAATGTGGTTGCAATAGTTGTATCGCATCTTGCAGAGGACATATTGGAGATCCTCTCTACAACACTCAAAAAACTAGTAAGGGTTGATGGTATAGAAGCAAAAGGCTTAGATGAAAACTACAACTTGATTGTTGATAGAAATCCACGCTACTACTATCTTGCAAGGTCTACTCCTGAGCTAGTGATAGCAAAACTTGTAGTAAAGTCTTCGTCTAGGGAGCGAGGTTTCTTTGAAAAGCTTCTTAGATTGTTTAAGTAGACGTAG
>DQUB01000169.1 GCA_015662475.1 Pyrodictium sp. | reverse complement strand
TGGAAAAGCTTTCTCTTCGGAGGAGAAGGAATAGTCCTAGAAGTCCAAGGCCCCACAAAACTACTTGTACAAACACGCATACTACCACCACTAGCACAACTCATAGCAAAATTTCTACCAAAGGAATAGCAGTCTAACTAAGCCACACCACCTCTAGTATAAAACCAACCAATACAAGCCTCAAACCCTCCTTTTCCAGCAACAAAAACTAAAAACTTAACAATATATGCACTTATGCTGAAACAAGCTCACCTACGAAGGAAACAGTAAAGCACTAAAGGTCTTTGAAAAAGTTTAAAACTCACCAGCATCGAACACCACTAGCAATACTATTCTTTCCGCAAAATACAGCAACATACCAAGACCACACCTTCCGTGGACACCCCATAACCCATTGTCGTATTGTGACCAATAACCATTGTTAACTAGCGGTTTCTAGAAATACATGTGCTCCAACAGAAGTAGGAGAGAGGCAAAAATGGGTGTAGTAGATACAATAATGTGTAGCACGAATAGGCGATCATGCCTGACTGTGTTCCTACCATCGATGTTTTGGACTCAATTTATTTAAAGTTAACAAGATAGCAACAGTACGAAAAGGCAAATAACCTACACTATGTAAAACCTAAAACAGTATCCCCAAAAGAGATGTCAAAATCTAAAACTTCGTTTGAAGAGTTAAAAAGACCAAACCTCTTGAGTACAGCTAAACACTACTCTATGCTAACACTACTTTTACAAGACCGCCACTAAATACGATTTAGCCTAGAGCATTGCAATGGTATAAATTATTCTTACTACAGAATGTGGGGAAGAAAGATTTGTTTTCAACTAAGTGAAATAAAGCTAGTTCTACACAGTGAGGCTTCTCAAGGTTTTTATGAAATTTCCCACATTTTTAGCTGTAGACACACGTGTATACACATATAGGTTTTATAAAATTCCTCAACATTTAACATTCGAAGAGGGGTAAAAAGGAAGAGGGAAGAAGAAAAGAGATTTTACACCATAATAATAATAAATAATATATAGATATATATACTATGGGGTGCTATGATATGACTGGTACAAGTAGAGCTGTAAGAGACCTTAAGTTTGAGAAAGGAGAACTTACAATTGCGAATGGTAGTGAACGCTACATACTGATACCTCTAAGGGCGTATGGGGCACTATATGACTCCATAGAGGAGATCGTGGGAGATGCTGTTTCAGGGGTACTTTATGCTGCTGGCAAAAGTATTGGTAGAGGTTTAGCCGAAGAGGTCAAGAGGAGAATGGATGAAAGAAAGGTTAGTGGTTTGGAGGAGCTTGCTCGTGATGCTGTAAAGCTGTTGGAAGAGCTTGGCTTTGGTAAAGTTGAGCTTGTAGAAAGTAAACCAGAGAAGTTTATCGTTAGAATGTACAGTAGTGCAACAAGTGTGCATGCGCGGAAAGGGAAAGCTGTATGCCACTTGGAGAGAGGCATGCTAGCTGGTATCGCTGAAGACATCATGGGCAAACACTATGTTGCTAGGGAGGTAAAGTGTAGAGCCAAGGGAGACCCATATTGTGAGTTCATTATCATGGAAAGCAAATACTAACGGAGCAATAACATAATTACAACCATATTTTTTCCCGAATGCTTGAGTCCACCCAATCAAAACCTTTAAGACCCAAGACTTCAAATAGCTGCTTAGTGTATTTCTGCGTTTAATGTGTTTGTCCTCTATTTTCGTGTATATGGCCTACTAGTAAATCTATGAACTACTTTGGTTGGAATTTAATGGTGTTTTTATCTTTTGGTCTAGGAGTTTGGTTTATAGCATCTTCTTTGTTGGGGGCGACCCGTTTTAGGGGTTGTGTAGATTGTTGGTATTTTTGGTGTCTATTCGCAGTGGTGAGTGTGTTGGCAGAGTATGTTGTTGGGGTTCGTGGTCTCTATAAGGTTTACCCGGATGGAACGGTTGCGCTGAGAGGTGTTAGCCTGGGTTTTAAGCGTGGGGAGGTCCATGTTGTGCTTGGCGAGAATGGTGCTGGTAAGACTACGCTTGCACGCATAATATATGGTGAGGTTAAGCCTACTCGTGGCCAGGTCTTTGTTGGGGGTGTTCCTAGGGTTTTCCGTGGGCCTTGGGAAGCTATTCGAGCTGGTGTGTCGATGGTTTATCAGCACTTTAGTCTTGTACACAAGTTTACTGTTATCGAGAATCTTCTACTCTACGGCTACCATATCGGGTTGAGCCGTAGAGAGATTCTAGAGAGGGTCGAGCAGCTAGAGTCAGCGTATGGTCTCAAGATCCCTCTTGACAGGAGAGTTGATGAGCTTCCAGCTGGGCTTCAGCAGCGTATTGAGATTATCAAGGCTTTGCTCTCAAAGCCCAAGCTTTTGATACTAGATGAGCCTACAAGCCTTATTTCGCCGTTGGAGGCGGAGTCTCTGTTTAAGCTTATTAAGAGGTTGAAAGAAGATGGTGTTGCTATAATGTATATCACTCATAGGCTCAAAGAGGTTCCTGTTGTTGGCGATGTTGTAACGGTTATGAGGAGAGGAGAGGTTGTAAAAACTCTCAGCGTGGACAGAGTAGATCTTGATACTCTTGCTAGGCTTATGGTTGGTAAGCGTGAGATAGAGAAGATTGTGCGGGTCACCAGGCGGGCTATGGTTGGCGAGCGTGTGCTTGAGGTTGAAAGGCTAACGGTTGTTAGGGAGGGGAGACGCGTTGTCGATAATGTCTCGTTCTGGGTGGGGCGTGGTGAAATATTGGGTGTTGCTGGCGTTGTAGGGAATGGGCAGGAGGAGCTTGTCGAGGCTATTCTCGGGCTTTTAAAGCCTAGTAGTGGTAGGATCTTCTTTGACGGCAGAGATGTGACCAATTTGCCTCCTTGGGAGAGGCTGAAGTTGGGGATGGCGTTTCTGCCTGGCGAGAGAAGGCTTGCATTAGTGCAAGATATGAACCTTGTTGAGAACATGGCGTTATCGCTTGCTGTTGCTGGAAGGATAGGTCTACTGGTGCCATGGGCTCATGTAGAGAAGCTCTTGAGAGAGTATGTTGGCAAGCTTGGCATTGTTGCTAGAAGCTTGGCTATGCCTGCTAAGAGGCTTAGTGGTGGTAATCAGCAGAAGCTAGCACTTGCAAGGATAATGGCTTTAAAGCCACGATTGCTAGTAGCTGTAGACCCTACACACGGTCTCGACTACGCCTCCACAATTGCTGTTAGAAAGATGTTGCGTCAAATGGCCGATGATGGCACTTCAATACTCCTAGTATCCTCAGACCTAGACGAGCTCCTACAGCTTTCGGACAGGCTTGCCGTTATGTACTCTGGCAAGTTTATATCGTTAAAGCCCGTAGACGAGTACACCTATGAGGAGCTCGGGAGGTTGATGGGAGGCTATGAGGAGGGAATGGCTAGCTAATACGCTACTTGCAAGCCTTACAAGTCTAGCACTAGGTTTGGCTGTTGTCGGCATTCTACTCGCC
>DQUB01000030.1 GCA_015662475.1 Pyrodictium sp. | reverse complement strand
AGTGTGTCAAATAACCACTTTTCTACTGGGTCGTTTGGTGCATAGCGAATAGGCTCGTGTAGCTCAATTTCGATAAGCTCTGTCTTGGGATCTTTGCGTAGTGCTGTTAGGAAACGTACTGAGAAGCCTCGTCCTGCCCCTTCATATCCATGTATTGTTGTGGCAAACACAAGTCTGCGATGAGCACGCCAGATCTTGTGTAGCAATGGCACGTGTATCCCAGCAGCTTCATCTACGACGACGATATCGGCATTCTTTCTAGGGATATCTATGGGTTCCCAATACTCAATACTATAATTGTCTCCATGTATTTCTAGGATGTTATTCCCTCTCTTCACAATTTCTGGTTCAAGACCAAGCTTTTCAGCCGCTTTTAACGCAAGTTCAAAGAAGGATTGCACACCTGTTAGATTAGGTGCAGTTACTAGTATGCGTACTTTGCGTTTACCCTCTTCTAGGAGGGAATAAATTAAGCCTATACAGCCTATCCCAACGGCACATGATTTTCCTCTACCTCTATCAGCTGTGATTATAATAGCTTTTTTATACCCTCTCTTGGGCTTCTCGATGAGTTCTTCCATAGCTTTAATAACTTTGACTTGGTCTTGTGTAAGCGCTAATTCGTACAGTTTTCTTGGGAATATGGTTTCGCGTGGAGGTTCTGGTTTTGAACGTGTATAGCCTTTTTCTTCGAAGACACCACTTTTTATTGGCTCATCTTCATCAACATCGTAAATGTGTATACCTTTGTGTTCTAGTAGCTTACGTTTAAACCATCTTATAAACACGTGTCTAGGCTCATAATATCCAAAGATTAGCAAATTATGTTTAAATAATGTCATCCATTTGTCCCACTTCGGCCATGGCGGCACAAAGAATATGACTAGACCTCCGCCCTCTACAACATCCACCAGGCGTCCAACGTCATTTGGTTTTAGATCGTTGACAAGGTCTAGTATGAGTATTTTAAACGTGGTTCCTAGGTACCTGTCGCTCTCCTCATAACGCGCAATTGTTAGCGTAAAAAGGTTTGTTTTAGATTTTATTACACGTTTAACAACTTCTTTGCGAAGCTTGGCATCGCTGAACTCATCGTGGAACATGTATAGTGTTTTGAGTTCATGACCTCCATTTTTGGATCTTACAAGTTTTTCGTATTTTGTTAGCGTGTAAGCAGCATATGCTGCTTGGAGAAGATGATTTGAACCAGTTATAACTAGTAAACGGCGGTGATAGGCTTTATACGCATATTGTAGGTCTTCAAGGAGTTTCTTGTTGAATCTTTTATACCTTGTGCTGACAAGGTCTTTAAGTCTATCAGTGACGTTCTTGGCTATTTCCTCTATTTCCTTTTTTGTTAGCTTTTCTATCTCTTCTGGATCCAGCTTAAAATCGGTATTAGTCACTGTGCCACCCAAGTTCTCTTAAACACTGTATGTAAAAAGGAAATGGAGCAAGGTGTAAATAGGGTGGAGGTAGAATAACAGTAGTTGAAAATATTGATATTCGTGCGTATCTCGTCTAACCTTTTACAACGGCTATTGGTCTAAGTCTTGCGACAAGCTTTGCTATTTTAACCTTGTCGGCAACTGCAACTACTCTATCTGATGGTTTGTATGCTCCAGGGGCCTCTTCTGCTATCACGCGCCTGTTTGCTGCTCTAACAATTATACCCTTGTTTGCTAGCTCCTCAACAACTCTTGATGGGTTGTAGGTTCTGATTGCCCGCTCTCT
>DQUB01000016.1 GCA_015662475.1 Pyrodictium sp. | reverse complement strand
TTAATGGATTTTAGAAACTCTATGGCCTCCCTTAACCCGATTTGCTCGACCAATTTTCTCACCAGAAACTCAGAGACGGAAAACTTTAACGATAGCTCTTCAAACAAATTCTTTGGCTTTGGAAGAGAACATCGAGCCAACTTTCTAAGAGGGAGACTTGGCTCCATCTCATACAGCAACCTTGCAACATGGTGTTTAAGCTCTGGATCACGCGATACATGTCTTTCAAAGCATAGTAGCTCTATTGCAAGTCTAACAAGCCATTTCTTCCTAGGAGGTAGACTGGCTAGATCAACTCCACTATTAGCCGCTATCCTGTCTATAATGCCAAGCCTCTTCAACGTATCGTAGAAGATTGCTGTTAGGATAGGGTCTTTCCAAGAGCCAGCCACTCTCCAGCGCCGAAAAACACGGCGTTTTGCAAGCTGGCTAGGTCTTACATGCTCGCTCAAAACAAGAGCTTCTAAGAGTATGTGGAGGTCTTGAAGAGATAGGTGTACATAGGGCATGGGCTCGGTGCTAGCCTCCTACATCATCTACTAGGCCTATCGGTTCCAGGCGGCAGCGCTAACCTCACAGCCCACTAACAACTCTCCTTTCAACCATATTTTAAGCCTAGTAGAAACCCAGCCCCAAACCCTACCAACGGCACACTAACACCAACACTATGGTACAGTGCTAGTGTCCCCTTGAGGTTCTCCACAATCGAAGCTAGCCACTCTTGGAACCTGCTCCACTTTATCTCTACAACGCCTATATGGTCTAAATATAGCACCGCTGCTATCATCAAGCCAACTCCCAGCAAAAGCAGCTTAAGTATCTTCTTTACAGCATAACCTAGCGCAAATCCACCAACAAAACCAACACCACCGCTAAGAATTAGCGAGTATAGGTCCATAGGCTGGCCAACTGTTACATTTGTCGCATTTACTACCACACTACCCACCTTCCCACACTATATGGTGTGTTGACAGTCAAAAAGGCCTCACGCCACATAGAGGCTCGGCATCCCCGTTTACCACATCCCACGCATGGTCGGTCCTTCCAAGCTTCCTCACAGCCAAAACGTTGGGGGATCGGCACGGAGCACTCTTCTTCACCGCCTAGGCTCAGGGTGCCCTCAGTTCCTCACACCCTCTATAGCTTCTAGCATGCGACACTATTATTATGGTTGTGTTGTGCTAGACGCTATAATGGGTTGATGGTGGCGAAATGTGCCGAGACTTAGCATCGTAATACCAACGTATAATGAGCGAGAAAACCTACCAATACTGCTTGAGAGGCTCGAAAAAACCCTTCACAACATCGATTTTGAAACAATTGTTGTCGACGACGATAGCCCTGACAGAACATGGGAGCTAGCTAGAGAACTTGCTAGGACAAAGTATCCTTGGCTTAGAGTTATAAGACGTGTTGGCGAACGTGGACTTGCATCAGCAGTCATCAGAGGATTTTCAGAGGCACGTGGAGAATATGTTGCTGTTATGGATGCCGACCTACAACACCCTCCAGAAGTACTACCACAGCTTTTGAAGACAGCTCTTGAGGAAAAAGCCGATATTGTCATTGCCTCCAGATACGTGCGAGGAGGAGGAGTTGAGGGATGGAGTAGACTAAGACTGCTTATCTCCAAAACTGCTACGCTAATAGCCTACCTACTCTTGCCAGAAGCAAGACGTACATCTGATCCCATGTCAGGCTTCTTCCTCGTAAAACGCAAACTGCTAGACAAATGCATTAACAGTCTAAAACCTCGAGGCTACAAGATATTGTTAGAAATACTTGTTAAATGCAAACCTGACAAAATTGTCGACGTACCATACGTGTTTCGTAGAAGATTTGCTGGGAAAAGCAAACTTGGTTTCCGCACAACACTCGACTACATAATACACGTGCTTGAACTAAACCAGTATAGGGTGTTGAAGAATGCAGTAGTAGGAGCATCTGGCCTCATCGTTCTCTGGTCTACTCTCTACCTGCTCTCCGACATACTAAACGTTGACCCTCTTCTAGCCTATCCAGCCGCTATAGAGGCCTCAATAATCAATAACTTTTTCTGGAACGATAAGCTTGTGTTTAGAGGGCGAGGAAGGCAGAAGTCTTTGTGTAGAAGACTTGTAGAATATCATGGTGCAGTAGCACTTGGAGCAGCAACAAACTATGCAACCTTCACACTCCTCTACACACTATTCCACATAGACAAGTACATTGCAAGTCTAGTGGGTGTTCTTGCAGGATTCACACTCAACTACCTTGCAAGCGAGCATGGCGTATGGAAGCCTTAAACAAGACCACCTCTCAAACAAGCATTTGGTGGAGAGATCGGTCTTGGCTTCTGGCGACCTCGAAGTTGAATACAAGAAGCTTGTAAAAGAGATTTCGGAGTGTAGACAATGTGAGCTCTACAAATACCGTAAAAACCCTGTGCCTGGCGAAGGCCCACTCAACACGCCAATTATGTTGATAGGTGAGGCGCCTGGAAAACAGGAGGATGAAACGGGAAGACCATTCGTTGGTGCAGCAGGTAAACTTCTAACAAAGTTGCTTGAAGAAGCTGGCATTGGCCGCAAAAACGTCTACATCACAAACGTGTTGAAGTGTAGACCTCCATCAAACCGCGACCCAAAACCTGAAGAGGTTGAAGCTTGTAGCCCATACCTTCGACAACAGATAAAGCTGATAAAGCCGAAGATGATAGTGTGCCTGGGTAGACACTCTGCAAAACTAATCTTCTCGTGGGCTGGCATACCGTGGACCAACATGAAGAGACAACATGGCCAAGTATATGAGGGTGTTATCGAGGGGCTCAAGGTGAAAATTGTAGCAACATACCATCCCGCAGCCGCTCTCTACAATCCACAGCTCCGCAAAGAGCTTGAAGAAGACTTTTTGAAGGTAATAGGGCCTCTTGCCAAACAGATTCTTGAGGGGAAGATCGAAACCACAAAGCGTACAACATTGCTAGACTTTCTCCGTGGAAAAGGCTAGTCTACCCTCTAAGATCCTCCCAAAAACGTTTTTCCCTCTTACCCAATGCCACTGAAAAAGCCACATATGCTACGCCTGCATAGACAGCCAGTATCGCTAGCGAGAATCTAACTATTGCGTCTATGTCTAGGAGCTGTGACCCAGAACTTTTCACCGCCTTTGCCTGAGAGAAGATGGTGAATAGTCTGTCTAATAGCGCGTAGGAGGCTGCCTCATTTAGCAGAGAAATTCCAACAGTTTTACCAAGTATTTTTAAGGCGTAGTTTTGCGCATAGTTGTACAATAGCATTGATACTAGGCTTGGACTGCCAAGATTGTGGCTCAACCATACATTGTTCAACACCACTTGCCTAGCACTGCAAACGTAGAGAGCTTTTTGATCTGCTTTGAAAGCTATTGAGAGTAGTCCGGTAGCATCAGCTATAAGCATTGCTGAAAGCCCAAAAGCTCTAGCATATAGGCCCATAGCCAAAGCTCTACGTGCCTCATTAAGCCATCTATCCGGGTCTACACTACCTGCAACTTTGAAATGCGGCACATAGTTTAGGACATAGTCTTTAACAGCTTCTGCGTAAGCGAGAGATGCTAGTGCAACCTCCTTCAACACTTCATGTGAAGTTCTAGGCCCCAACGTTGGATCTGCAAGCTTTGCCCAAGAGAGAGCAGCATAGGCTCTTAACACGCTAACTACCTGGTCAAAAGGTTTCTCGGATTCTGCAAGCACTTCGGAAAGGTAGAGGCGGACTTCAGCCATAGCCAGAGCCTCGAATCCCCAAATACCAACACGTTTTGCTGCCTCAAACCTCAGTCTAACAGTCTCAACGTACTTTGCAGCTTTTGCTCTAACCTCATCAGGTTTGCCAAGTATTTGCCAAAGCCTTTCAACATCTCCTCCACTCTCAATATACATTCTTGAAGCGTTGAGGGTTGCTACAAAAGCTAGACTTGCAGCAGAATAGTAGTCGCGGTTTTCCAGCGCTCTACCAGCATACTCTACGAGTTTTCTCACCATCTCAGCTTGGGAGGGTCTAAGCTCTTTGGCTATCTCTTCGGCAACCTTCATGAAAAACCTGGTATCGTTCACAAATTTTGATGCTATCTTGCCAAACACCTCCTTAGCCAAACCCATACTAACATTTATTGCCAATGGTCTTAGCCCCTCTAGAACGCTAACAGCATCATCTACTGAGCAAACACGTACAATCGTTATATTTTCTCCAGGGAGTTCCACAGCAGCTGTAGCTGGTATAACCATAAGCTCATAACCACTATGCGAAGCTGCAACAATTTTTGCTGGTATACCGGCAACAGGTAGTAGAAGACCGTTTGGCGCCAACATACCCGTCATAGTAGCGTTGATAGGCAGTTCAACACCCTCCAACAACATAATTATTCCAGCTGCTATGAAGCCACTTGCACTAGGCCCACCAACACTCAGGCTAGTGTTGAAGTTCACTAGTAGATCGTAGCTTAACGGGTTATGCTCAGTCGATATCGTAGCATAGTAGTAGGCAACTCGTATAGAGTCTTTCGTATCACTTGCAACAAGGCTAGAAGGCTTAACATCTACTATACCCGAACCAGGATAGTAGAGATAGATTTTAGCAGGCACAATAACACCTTCACCCTCCTCATCGACAGCTGGAAGACCTAGAACAATACTCCTAACCATAGCATACTGCGCAAAAGCAAACACAATCATTGCCGCTAAGAGTAGAGGAGTAAACACACATACAATAGATTTGACAGGCTTCACAACATTATTCAAACATCTCACCTGCTCTATCGGCCATGAAGCTAGAAAACCTTAGAGAGACACTGTAAAAAGTTAGTGGGCGGTAGGATTGCGTAATAGGGAATCGCTAATAGACCAAGTTAGAGAACTCTTAGAGAAAGAGATTGAACAACTTGAACAGAGGCTCCAACTCTACCAACTACTACTAAGCATATTGGATGCTTGTCGAGAGAAGGGGCTTGCCGGCTTCGAAGTGCTAGCAGAATTTAAGCATGGAAACATAGTCATTGCAAGAATATTGAAGCAGAAGGAGAAGCTTATTCTAGAATTTACGCGGCCAATGCCAAAAGCGAACCCCTACATCAAATACCTCTTAAAAAGACTTTCACAGCTTCAAGAAGCAGGATCAATAGAATACGAAGTTGAAGAAAGTGCACAGGGTATACACCGGATTGTAGCAAAAGTTGTAGATGAAGAAGCTCTAGAGGATACGCGAATCGATATGGAGTTCGTCGCAAATAAACTTGCAACACTCTATACTAGACAGTCAAAAGCAAAAGAACAGGTCTAACCTTCTAAGAAGCTCTAGAAGGTTGTTGGGCTCGGCACCAGAAACCTTCTTCACCACTTCAGCCAATCTAGCCCTCCTCACAGCCCCTCCTCAACACTCTCCTCCAACTGGTCTAGAATATCCATTACCGTTTCTCTAACTCTGAAAACAACTCTGTACCCCTCCCTCTCCAACCTATTTTTCAACTCATAAGCTATGAAGGTCAAATCATCCAGTAAACTTTCCATAAAGTCTCTTGGATCCTCTTCACTCTCCTTAATATCCTCTATAAAATCTTTGATGTTTTCATAGCCCAAACTAACTTCTAAACCACCACTTGTCTCTCTAACCCTTATATGTATCGGTGCAGATCTATGGCTGAGGACTATCTCTTGACCCTGCTCTCTAACAGTTAGACCACGCTTTCTCCCAACATCTCTTACAATCTCAACGACCTTAGACTCCACGGCTAACCCCAAAACCCACTGTACTAGAATTTGGAGGGTTTATGAGGAGTGGAGCCGGGGCCGGGATTCGAACCCGGGATCAACGGGTTTCTGCGCTTTGGGCGGAAACTCTAGACCACTGCAGCCCGCCGCCTTAGACCGCTCGGCCACCCCGGCATCCATCCTAACTCTTGTATGGAGGGCTTATTTCGGTTACCCTACATAGCCTAGCTTCAGGGGGGTAGGGTAGACCTTGTCTGAGCCACGTGGTCCTATAGCCAGGCTTCAATGTAGAGGAGTTATCGAGGTTTTTGTGGGCGATATTACGCGTATTAAAGCTGACGCTATAGTTAATCCTGCAAATAGCTTGATGGTGATGGGCGGAGGTGTTGCTGGTGCTATAAAGAGGGCTGCTGGCGATGAAGTTGAGCAAGAAGCTAGGAAGAAAGCTCCAGTTCCAGTTGGCAAAGCTATTGTGACAGGAGCAGGAAAACTCCAACCCCACATTAAAGCTATAATACATGCACCAACGATGGAGAGACCAGCTATGCCGACAACACCAGAAAAGGTCTTTCGTGCTGCTAAAGCAGCACTGCAAGCTGCTGCTCAACATGGTTTTGAGACTATCGCTATGCCAGCATTAGGCGCTGGTGTTGGACGTGTACCGGTTAAAGACTCTGTTGAGAAAATCTTAGAAGCAGTTGCCGAACATTGGAGCAAGAATGATTTGCCGAAAAAGCTGCTCCTTGTAGCCTACACAGACATTGACGCAAAACAATTTGTTAAGGCTGTAGAGGAGTTTGCGAGAAAACATGGAGAGTGTAGAGTTGAGAAAAGCTAGTCGTTTAAAGACTTCTTTGGCGCGATAATCAACCTTATTTCTCTCACAGCTGTCTTTACTACCTTTCTCACACCCCTAGTACCAGGCCGATACTCTGTTCTCACAAGCCCTAACTCTTCCAACCTCTTCACCTGAGTAGAAGCGTTAGCTTTACTCTGTCCAATCATCTCAGCAACTTCGCCTATGTCAGCCTCTCTCTCGACAAGCTCATGTAGTATTCGCACTCGAGTAGGGCTTGCTAACGCGTTAGCAACTCTGTATATGTACTCCTCGCCAACAACCACTAGCACGCCATCTCTCTCATATATGCCTGGCTTAAACTGTTCTTGAACTATTTCGCCAGACATCTTTCTTGTACACCCCACATTTGTTAGTGGTAAACAACCACTTAATAAGGGTTCGTGCAAAACGAACTGTTTATAGCGCAGCAACCATGGGTAGTACTCGATTACTACTTGTAGCTCTCTAGTTCACCTTTAACAAATTTTAATACTTTTTCAACATCTAGTTTAACACCATAGTATTTGGCGAAAAACCTCAATATGTACTCCACATCGCGTCTTAGGAGCTGTTCTGCTGCTGGATAGTCCTTCTCGACATACTGTGGCCAGTCTATGATGTAGGGTTTCTCTTCACCACCCTCAATGCTAACCAACACGTTATACTCGCTCAAGTCGCCATGCACTATGCCTACATCAACATATGCTTTCCTTATGGTATCCAGTATCTTGTCCAGCATTGCTTCAGGGTCTATCGGGTTTTTGTAGCGGTAAAGTTCAATGCCCTCAACATACTTAACAACAACAACATGCCTATTGTACGCTATCGGCTTAGGCACAAGTGCTCCAACCTTATAGAGTTCTTCCAAAGCTCTATACTCGCGTTCACCAGCAAGCTTTGCAAAATATAGCCATGAGATCTTAGGCTTGTCAGCAGCATAAGCTCGAGCTAGAACAACACGTTGAAAGCTTGTACGCCCCACACGATGAAACTTCACAATTACAAGTTCTCCAGTTGGCGTTTCACCTGTATACACATCACTCTCCTTACCCACACCAAGAGTTGTCGACGATAATGTCTTCAGAAACCCTTTCTCGACTAGAACATTTAGAGCGAGCATGTCAAGGCCAAGATAGGTCAATCTATAGCCGATGTAGTCTCCACCACGTCTTTTGACCAGTTTGAGCCTATTCAACTTATAGAGTGAAGCTTGAACATGAGTTGACGGGAGCTTCGATAGCCTCTCTATAACCTCTATCGGCACGTACTCGTACCTAGGCATTTCACGTTCTATTACACGCAATATTTTGAAATCTCTATCAACTAGCTTTTTATATGTCAACGCTATTATAGCCACAGCTACACCCCTAACCTAGACTACTACAAACTCCATATTCTCCGAATAGCGTTTTGCCTAGCAAAAATGTTGGGGGCTCTGACTCCGCCATACTCCACATCGCCATATTCGGCCCTAGCAAACTTCTTCATCGCCATAAAAGGTTGTAGTCTAGCCCAGTCTAGTACTCTACAAATTTCATGCCAAATACTTTTGCAACAATAGATAGTTCATAGCGGACATCTCCGACCATCAGAACGTGGTGGTTTGATACAAGCTTTTCCGTCAACGGCCTTGGATCGACTTCTTCAACCTTCAATATTGCTTGTGTACGACATCTACCTCCAGTCAACATGCCACTCTCCAACAACTCAGCCTTTGCCACTGCCATGGTGCTATAGTCTGGGGATATTGCAGCTATAGTGTAGACTTGCTTTCTAAGTCTTCCCTCGACTGCATATGGTGTTCCAGTTTCAAAGTGTGAAACTAGAGTTGAATGCTCGGTAATAGATGTTGCCACAGTACAGTGGGAGAATGTTACTTGGTGTGTAACAGGATCGTAGTCTGTGAAGTTGCCAATCCAACCAGGTTTACCTGTCAACAATTGTGCTAGTGCAAGTAGTGTTAGCGCTCTATAGTCAGCCTCACATGCAGCTGGAACTCCTTCGTCTAAGAGCATGCTTAGAGCTATACATGGCGTAAACTTGAACTCTAATATGAATGGGAAGCAGTTGATCGTTACAGCATGTGCGTTAAACTCTTCAACTATTTTCTCGGCAACAACATACAATGCAAATGGTTCTACTAGCTTATCCCTATCTATACCTCCAAGATCATACCTTTCTACAAGCCTCTTCAACTCACGACTAGCCCTAGTCTTAACCTCCTCAATTCTTTTTCTAAGCTCATTCCTAGATACAAGAACAACACTAGCACCAATTTTCTCGCTAAATAGGATACCCTCGTCGTCTAGCTTGTCGGCATCAAGTTGTACAACACGCATTTTGCGTAAAGCAACTGCAGCTCTAACAGCCTTATAGATGCGAGTAAGATCAATTATGCTATCACCGCCACGATACACAAACGGTATTAGATTGTACCCACCCTCGCTAGCCAACCTAGAATAGACTGATGCCATTGAAGCTACACTGTTATGGTAGGTATGACCTATGAGCACCAAAGGCTTATCTCTAAACTTTCTCGCAACAAGCCTTCCAAGCCTACTAGTGCCACCAGTCAAGAATATTAGGAGAACTGCATCAACATCACGCTTGGCTATACCATCAACAACCTCTTCAGAATCAACAACATCAACAAACTTTACACCCAACGCCTTAAGAACTCGTTCAAACACACCAAGAACATTCCTATAATACTCTTCACCATGAACCTTACTAGCCAAAGGTATAGCAACAATATTGACATCTTTAATCAAACGCTGCACCATTTCTCCTACACCACAACTACGCAACACCAAGCAAAAATAAAAGTGGTATCTGCAGCACAAACGAAGGCCACATAACCCCCAACATAGGCTAACACGTAGAATGGTGCTTGGGGCCGTCGTCTAGCCTGGTAGGATGCGGGGTTCGGGACCGATCGGGTGCAAAGCCGCCACCCCGACGGCGAAACACCCCGTGATCCCGGGTTCAAATCCCGGCGGCCCCACCACACAACACACCTTCTACGCTATACACTACGCTAACTACATTATGAACTTGAAAATGCGTGTGAGGAGAAAAGAGAGGTTAAATGTTTAGAAACAATGATCGTGGGGTTTTGTCGATGTTTAGTCTTTAAGTCTACCCCTTTATCTTTGGTTCTAATTCTGCGTCTAGAATGACTATGTTTTTGCAGACATCCTTAAGCGATTTTACAAATTCTATGCCCTTATCTATGTCTTCGAATACTATTGTGTACAGGTAGCTTGGTGTACGTGCTTTAACCTTTAACACTTGTATTCTCTTTGTACCCTCTTCAGTCTTGATACGTCTAACGCCAAGTTTAACCCTACACTCTCTAGCTCTTTGAGCTATTTTCCTAAACTCTTCAGGGTCCTTGACCTCCTTGGGCATAACTATTCTCCCCCAAGGCTAGTGGGTGTCTTGCTTATCTAGGTTTTTAAAACCTGGTTTTTTGCTCGTTTTTGGCTCATAGTGTACTATTAGGTCTACACCAAGTCTATCTTTAACCTCTTTCACTATCTCATCTACTATTGCATGTGCCTCATCTATGCTATAGTTTTCCGGCACAACAACTATCGCATCTCCATGGTATTTGTTTGGCATGATCATTCTAAGCCTTATGTTTTTAACCTCTACACCCTTCTCGCTAAACATCCTCTTTATCGAAGACACTATGTGTGGTTCAGCCCAGTCAGTGAGAACATGCTTGTACCTATACAGCTCATGGACTATTTCAAATGCGAGATATCCTGCTAGCACCCATCCACCGATATAGTCTATCAAGTTGTTTAGGAAAGCACCACCTGTTGTAGCCCCCATCGTTATTATACCTTCAAGTATCTCTGATGATACGAATACCGCGTATGTTCTACCCACAAAGCCAGCTTTCTTTGCAAGAGGTATAGCTATTGCATATGATATTGTGCCTATGAGTGTGTAAAGTGGAGCCGATGACTCGATAGAATAGTCTAGGTTTGCTAGCTTCTGCACTAGCCTGTCAAGAGTTATACCCAATACCATAGAGTAGACCATGGCTATGACAACACTACCATAGAGCAGGTATCTTTCATGCCCATACGAGTGGTCTATGTCGGGAGGCTCTCTAGACTTGGTGTAAGCCCATATAGACACTAGACCAGCAACTATGCTTGCAAAACAAGTTGCTGCATCAACAAGTGCTGCTATAGAACCTTTAAGCCATGCCATAAACTTGAAACTTGCACCTACAATGGTGAGGAGTAACGCTATGTAGAGAAGTAGTTCTTCAGCCAACCCGGCTTTCGTCAAAGCCCTTTGCGGGCTTGGGCCGGGGTTCGCTTCCGGCGCGTTCATCACCACAACGCATTTTGGCTTCTTAACCCCTATATAGGCTAGTCGCCCATATACTCTAACGCTTTCTTTGCAACATGTTCGGCAAACTCTATAGTCTTAGCATTGCCTCCTAGATCCGGGGTTAACACTTTACCCTCCCTAATGACGTCGTAGATAGCCTTCTCCAATACATCAGCCATTCTTGCAAGTTTTCGCCCATACCCTCTCGCACTTAGCCAACGTAGCATCATTATGGCAGCAGATAGTGCTGCTGTTGGATTAGCAATACCCTTACCCGCAATATCCTGTGCAGTACCATGAACTGGTTCAAACATGGCTTTTTCATCGCCCACATTAGCCGAGCCAAAGAGCCCCATAGTACCTGCAACACCTGCTGCTACATCACTCAATATGTCGCCATACAAGTTTGCAGTTACTATTACCTGGAACCTGCTTGGGTTTCTCACAAGATAGTAGCCAGCAGCATCAACTATAACATCATCGGCTTCTATAACACCTTTATACATTTGTGCAACCTTGTAAAATTCTTCGAGGTATATACCGTCTGTCACCTTCAAAATGTTTGCCTTGTGAACTAGAGTAACCTTCTTCTTGCCAAGCTCCAGTGCTAGTTCAAAAGCCTTCCTAGCTATCCTCTCAGCAGCCTTTCTAGTGGCAAGACGGAGTGCAACAGCTTGACCCTTACCCAGCATGACCTCTGCTTGTATGTAAAGACCCTCTGTATTCTCTCTAACTATGACAATGTCTACGTTTGGGTTTAGTGCTACACGAGGATACGATTTGAAAGGTCTTATGTTGGCGTAGAGGTCGAGTTCACGTCTAAGAGTAACTGTTACACTCTTATAGCCTCCGGCTTTCGGCGTTTCTATAGGCCCCTTGTATATTGCGTCAACCTCTGCAGCAACATCCAGTAGATCGTCTTGGTAAGGCTTACCTGTTCTAACATAGTATTCGTAGCCTGCTTCACGAAATATCCATTCAGCATCAAAACCAAGTTCTTCTAAAACTTGCAATGATGCACCTATAACTTCAGGTCCTATACCATCACCTTTTATGACAAGTATCTTTGGCCTAGTCAACCATTGATCCCGCACTTAACTCGTTCTAGCCAGTTTTATAATTGTTTGCTCAGCCACACCTACTACCTCGAACATGCTTTGCGGGGAGTACTTTAGGTCTCCAAAACAATAGTAGGCTCTTGGTGCTAGTGGGTTGAAGTTGGAGAAACTACTTAGCATTGTTGTTGGCTTATCATCGATAGCTGCTACCATATTGATGGTATACGCTATCTTCTACGCACCATATCCGCTATGCGTTGCTCTTGGAAGCCCCCTAGCGTATAAGAATATCTTTACACATGTTCCAGTAGCAATTGCATCTTATGCTGCGTTTACAGCCGCGCTAATTGCAGCCATACTCTACCTTGTCAAGGAGGAGCCAAAATATGCTGAATACGCACATAGAAGTGTTGGTGTAGGCTTAATACTATCAATAGCAACACTTGTCACTGGAAGTTCGTGGGCTGCTGAATC
>DQUB01000068.1 GCA_015662475.1 Pyrodictium sp. | reverse complement strand
CGTGGCTTGGTTTTATAGTGTTGGCTTTGGTGTTGATTGTGCAGTGTCTAGTTTTCCACGATGGTGGTATTACTGCTCTTGGAGCGAACATTGTGAATATGGGGATTGTTGCTGTTGTTGTGGGCTACTATGCGTTTAGGTTGTCCATGAGGGTTTTGGGGAGTGGTAGGCTTGGGAGGCTTGTGGGTGGTTTTCTTGGTGGTTGGCTTAGCATTACGTTGGCTGGTGTAGCTTGTGGTGTTGAGATTGGTTTGTCTCCACAGTTTCCCTATGGTGTGGGGGTGACTGTGCCTATTATGGGCTTTTGGCATGCTTTGCTGGGTGTTGTTGAGGGTGTGGTAACAGCGTTTGTTGTAGACTACGTGTATGAGAGAGCTCCAAGCTTTGCTGTTGTACGCGAGGTAGAGGCAAGGGTTGTTGGTGGGGGTGGTGTGGCTCGTGGCTGATACTTTGGGGCTTTTTAGAGGGTATGGGAGAGCCTTAATGTTGATAGCCTTACTCGTTGTTGTAAGCCCTCTCTTCGGAGTGGTAGGATCGGAGATGGTGGGCTATCGTGAGCCTTTGGACTTGGCTGCTGAGATGCTGGGTTTGGAGGAGTGGGATTTAGAGTGGACACCTTTTGCAGACTACAGGGTTCCAGGGCTGCCAGACACCATAGGCTATATCGTGGCTGGCTTCATGGGGGTTGGCGTTATACTTGCTATCGGCGTTCTACTAGCAAAACTGTCAGCTAGGCAAGAGTGAGCGTCTATGAGCCCTCTAGAAAGGCTTTTGGAGGAAGCTAGAGATGTTGTAGCTGGTCTAGCTGGGTGGAAGCTTCTAGACTGTGATCTGCGTCACACAACCCTTCTAGCCTTTGCAGCAACATTCACACTAGCACTAACATCATCACTGCTAGTTGTAGCAGTGTTTCCATTCTCGCTAGCCCTAATCTACATTGCAGGCAGACAAGGTGGGAGAATGGGGGGCGGTGCCAATCCCCTCCATGCTGTAGCATATCCGCTCACGGTATCCCTTGTTGCCGCGATGCCCAAGATTGTTGAGGGGCAGCTAGCACAGACTCTGTGGCTCCTCTTCAGAGTGTTGGCTCCAGCGGTCTATCTAGCTCTTCTAACATGGGCTATTGGGTGGAAAAACGTTGTAGAGGGGTTGAGGAGGCTCAAAGTTCCAAGCATACTGGTTGACCAGCTTGAGATGATGGCCATGCTCATACCCAGATTTGTAGGGCAGTTGATAGCTCTCATGATGGCTAGAAGAGCTAGACACTTGGGAGAGCCTAGTGGGAGAGAGTGGTGGAAGTTGCAAGCAACTGTTGTAGGTGAGCTGCTTGTAAGAGCACTGCACACTGCAACTAATCTTGCGATAGCCGTGGAAGCACGAACACTCGGCCCACACAAGACGCGGCGGAGGGAAGCCTGTGGTGGTTGGAGTAGTGTGTGTATGTTGTTGGCTGTTTCTGGACTAGCTGTTGTCTTGGCGGGAGTGGCAGGGTATGTCCTCGGCTATTGAGGCTATAGACGTCTGGTTCTCATACACCAAACAAGACTATGTGCTTCGAGGAGCAAGCCTGGAGGCAAGATATGGCGAGATACTCGTATTGTTGGGGCCAACAGGTTCTGGGAAAACAACACTCCTCCTAATCCTATCGGGTCTGCTAAAGCCTCAGAAGGGTAGAGTGTTGCTAGATGGTAGAAGCCTCTTCGACCAACTACCAGAGGCTAGGAGGAGGATTGGAATAGTCTTCCAAAACCCTGACGACCAGCTCTTCAACCCAACAGTCTACGACGAGATAGCCTACTCGCTTCGAACACTTGGCATGGGCGAGGAGCAGGTTAGGGAGAGGGTTGAACGTGTAGCTTCAATGCTAGGCATAGAACATCTTCTACAACGCCAACCCTACAGACTCAGCATGGGGGAGAAAAGACTGGTTACACTAGCCTCAATACTCGTCTACGAACCACAGATAGTGGTGCTTGACGAGCCAACAACATTTCTAGACGATAGGGGGACACGCAAGATAATGTGCATTCTACTCAAACTCAGAGACGAGGGTAGAGCGGTCATAGCGGCTACACACGATCTAGAGCTAGCACTATGGCTTGCAGACAAGATATGCTTGCTGGAAAAGGGCAAAACAAAATGCTACAATGCTCTAGAAGCTGTTGAAGAGCGGGTTATTGAGCGGTCAAGTGTGCAGAAAACACCAACACTACAACTAGTGCTAAAACTTGTTGGAGGCTGGGAAAAACTGTCGAAGCTCCTAGAGGGGGAGAGGGACAGTATACGAGAAATCCTACACTGCAACCACGGATAGCCACTAGTAGACTATGTTTGCAATCTTAACCTTTCTAGCCAACACCATAGCAGCAGCAAATGTCGAGATAGTGCCAACAAGTAGTATAGCCACCAACAACACGACCATCCCCGTAAAACCTAGTGAAGCAAGTATGAGAGCTGCTAGAGGAGGAGCCATTGCAAACATGGATGCAACCTCGGAAGGTTTTTCCAGCCTCCTCCAGCTCATCAGGCCAAGCGAAACCGTTAGACCAACACCCACGCTAAACAGCGTGCAAAGTGGTGTTACAACAACCAGTAAAACAGCATAGTCTGTTGATAGGCTAATCTCCACGTTGAAGTACATGCTTGTTGCCATAACGAGCAACAGTAGCACAGCAACAACAAAGCATATGGATACCAGAGCTGACACCACACCATACTCTAGCAACAGTTTGATAGATCCTGCCAAACCGAGACTCGGTATGATCCTCTCAAACATGCCATAGACTCTATACTTTTCAACAACTCTTGCCACACTACTAGCCACAGCCGATGATATCAAGAGCAATGCTATCATTGGGGTGAGATCGGTAGCCACTATGCTCACTAGAAGAGGTTTTGGAACCTCGTCTAACGTGTTAACGTTAACGCCATAGACTTCACGCAATCTTGCAACTATGTATGCCTGTGTAGGCCCTGTAAACAGCTGGGGAGCCATTGTAGCCGCTATCGAGGTAGTAAACCCCAACACAATGATCAAAGCTATGTTGTAGGCTATGTATCTAAACTCGCTCCGAAAGAGCACAAGTAGTCTAGCCAGCAACACCACCTTTCACCATAGCAACGACACAGTCTAACATTGCCCTTGCCCTCTGGAGGATAGACTCGCCACCTCGACCACTTCCACCCAAACATTTCTCCATAAGCTCGTCTATATGGCCTGTAAAGACTATCCTACCATCATACAGTATGTGTATGTAATCCGCCAACTCCAACGCCTCGTAGATGTTATGGGTTGTCATGACTATGATTCTCCTCTCAGCCTCCCTCCTAAACATGTTGTGGATGGACTCTATAGTGACAACATCAATACCACTCGTTATCTCGTCCACGAGGAGAAGCGTTGGGTCGTGAAGCAACGCTATGAGTAGAGCTAGCTTACGCTGCTGACCATTGCTAAGCTCGCCAATACGCTTACCCAACAATCTAACATCAAGGTTAAGCTCTCTTGCCAGACCGCGAACCCTCTCACCATCAACTCTAAATCCAAGGATTTCAGAGTAGAAGCGGATCATCTCCATACCGGTGAGATCTGGTAGAAGGCCTAGCCTATGCGGGATATAGTGTATCTTCCCCCTATCTACACCATAGAACTTTATAGAGCCTTCCACAGGCTTCAACACACCTGCAAGTGTGCGTAGAAGAGTTGTTTTCCCAACCCCGTTAAGCCCTAGAACAACGTTAACTCCTCGAGGGAGGACCATACTGACAGACTTTAGAACCAGTTTCCCGGGATAGTAGCCAACACTCACACCATCTAGAACAACACAGGGTGGTTTGCAGAACGCCATGATGGGCCCCAGCGAGAGTGCGCCAGAGAGACGGCTGTTGCCTAGAATTTAAAGTGTTAACGTTGTGAGCCTGTGGTGGGCGTGGTAGCCTCTACTTCTCAACCACAGCATGTTCTTGGAGGTTTAGACAGCCTAAATAGGCGTAAACGTGTCTAGCCTCCCTACTACACTTTAAACTATAATGTTTAGGGTAGGGTGAGAGTGTGCAGAGGCTTGATGAGGAGCTTGCAAAGCTTGTTGAGAGGGAGCGTGAGGGTAAGCGTAGGCTTAGGTTTATGAAGCGTGATTTGAGAGCTCTTGTCGAGGCTGTTAAAGCTGCTGAAGAGTTTAAACCTAGCCAGCACGCTAAGAGGGTTGTCTTTGCAAAATATGATATCATTGGAAGTCCACGTGACCAGCTTCTAACAGCAATATTCTACGATGTTATGAAGCGTGTTGGAGTGCTAGACAAGATTATCAGGGATGTTACTGGGGTACCAACACCACTAATACTAGATCCATGGCTTCGCGCTGCTCTACGTGTTGCTGTAGACCTACTCGTCTTCCACAAACTTTCGAGGTCTAGCAAGAGGCTTTTAAGATGGATTGTTGCAGACTTCATATCCTCCAAAACGCACCCCTATGTCGGCATGTACTACTGGCAGGTTTTCGAGAAAATAGAGTCCTATAAGCCTAAAGCTAGGAGCGAGGTTGAGCTTCTAGAGTACAAGTACTTGTTGCCAGCATGGTTTATAGAGAAGATGCAAAAGCTGCTTGGACGCGAAGAGGCAGAAGAGCTTTTCAAAGCGTATAATAGGAGGCCATTGCTCAGCATTAGAGTTAACACTTTGAAGGCTAGTGTAGAGGAGGTTGTTAGAGAGTTGGAGAGAGAGGGTAAGAAGCCCATAGTGTCTAAGAGGGTTCCAACAGTGGTCAAGTTTGAAGGCCCATACAACTTTGACAAAAGTAGACTGTTTAAAGAGGGTAAGATCATAATACAGGAGGAGGCATCAGCTCTAGCATCAATACTATTGGATCCAAAGCCTGGAGAAACTGTTGTAGATCTATGTGCTGCTCCTGGAGGCAAAACTACCCACATGGCAGAGCTCATGAAGAATAAGGGTACGATATACGCTTTCGACATAGACGCCGCTAGATTGAAGAGGATGAAGATGCTATTGAAGAGGATGGGTATAACCATTGTCAAGATATACCAGGAGGATGCTAGAGAAGCTCCGAAAATCCTAGGAAAGAACTTCGCCGATAAAGTCATGGTGGACGCTCCATGCACGAGCACGGGCACAATAGCCAAGAACCCAGAGCTCCGCTGGAGAATACAGCCTGACAAACTAGGAGAGATAGTCGATTTGCAAAAATCGATTCTAGAAGCAGGAGTCAAGCTACTCAAACCTGGAGGACGCCTCCTCTACTGCACCTGCAGCGTATTCGTCGAAGAAGGCGAAGAAGTTGTCAAATGGATTTTGAACAAGTATCCCAGGATGAAGCTTGTCGAGCTTAAAGGACCTTACGAGCCAAGTCGCTGGCTACCAGGCACAATGCGTGCTTGGCCACACAAACACGATACGATAGGCTTCTTCTACGCTCTACTAGAGAAAAAAGCCTAGGATTGGACTGGCTCGACAACACATCTAGCAAGCCCTCTTCTACACAGCTCGATAGCCTTCAACACATATTGTGGTGGTAGTTTTGCTAGGTCAACTCTACCATCCTGAACAATCCTCATCAGCAGCTCTAGAGAGTCTCTGTCAAGCCTACCCACTTTCTCCCCAAGCCTCCTAATATAGGCTGTCTGATCCAATGCTGCTACAAGTCTTCTAGTAGCATCTTCTAGCAGAGCCATAGCCCCTCCAACCCTACCGTCTAAGAGTATCCTGCCAGCTTCAGCTAGCGCTCTAATAGCAACATCTCTTTCAGCCTCCAACATTACACAAGCCCATGGAGTTCTACTCCTACACTCTTGAACCTGCTTTTCAACCTCCTCTAACACTCTACGGAATGAGCGGACACGCTGCGCCATAGTCGACACTATCGATGCTATAGCCTCTATCCTCTCAACAAGACCTCCTCCAGTACTCCGAGCAACCTCTGCAAGTAGCGTGTATGGGTTCACCTTCAACACAGATGATACCTCATCGAGGCTTTTCTCGACAACTCTAACCTTCCTAGCTATAGAGTCTACGTTTTTGACAAGTTCTACCAGCGCGTCTAGAGTGTAGGGCCCACCTATCCTCGACAATAGCCAGGAAAGCTGGCTCAAGCTTGAAAGCTTCTCAGCAACTATTTTTGCACGCTCATCACACGCTTCAACCCTCACCGTCTCCCCAAGAACGCTCTCAAGAGCAACTTGCAGCCCCTCTCTACAGACAACCTCGAGCTCTCTCAAGGCCTCCTCAAACTCGCCCTTCTCCACCCTAGAGAGAGCTTCTCGAACATGCACTTCAAACTTCCTCCTATAGCCTCCAAGCAAAGACCACAACCTTTCAACAATCTTTGCCTTCTCCAAAGCATTCTCCAGCATAGCTAGAGCAGGTTTTACCTCGTCGATTGCAGCTGTGTACTGGGCTACCAGCTGGGATAGGGTGGTCGGGCTAGGCACTCACCTCCACCCCCGCAACAACACGTGTTTGAGGAGAATGCGACTGTGTTTTGACTAGACGTGAGAGGATTTCGACTAGCTCTGCTCTAAGCCTTTCAACTCTACCATTCACAGTTTCAAGCTCACGCGACTTCTCCACAAGCGTTTGGAGGAGAGGTATAGCTTCGAGAAGCACTTCAACAAGCTCTGCAAGCGTAGACGCTTTAGAAGCATCAGCTGCCAAAGCCTCTACAACTCTACCCCTAAGCTTCTCCGGCAACTCAACAACCAATCCTCTAACGCTAGAATACGCTCTTTCAACCTCTCTAAGCCTTTGAGCAAGAGCTTCTAGAGGCTGTCTAGCAATCTCCAGCACCAGCATAGCCACCAGCTTGTTTCGAGAAGCTTTCTCAACAACACCTTTCAACCCAACAATAGCCTTTTGAAGCTGCTCTGGTCTCCAAATCTGCGCTAGAGTCTCAAGCCTAGCTTCAATCTCGCCAAAAAGCTCGTCAACATCAACAGTTTCCAGCATAGGCTGTCCAGGCAGCCCAAGCCTAGCTACCGCCTGACACGGTAGTTTAGTGAGCTCCAACACACCCTCTTCATCCAACAACCTCTTGTAAGAGCCTAGCCTCTTAATCGCCTCAACAAGGCCTCCAATATCGACTTTTGAGCCAGCATAGGATGCTAAAACCTCAACATGCTGTTTAGCCTCCTCGACAAGCTTTAGGGCAAAAGCTTCTACAAGACTGCCAGCTATAGCCCATGCTAGTGGAGCAAATCTACCCAAACTTGCAAGCATAGTGCGCGTCTTAGCAAGTATTTCAGCTGTCTTGCTTGTTGCCGGTCTAGATGCAAGCTTGTCCAACACAAGACTCTTCAGAAGCTCTGAGTGCTGCTCAATACTCCTCTTCTCACTCTGCACAAGTCTCTCAAGTCTACAGGCGTTGGAGGGTATAGTGTAGTTGTACGCTAGGCTGTAGAGGAAGATGGCTAGCCTACCAGAAGCTTCCACTGTGTAGAGCTTGCCAAGACTCTCTAGAGCCGCGAGTATAGGTGGAAGTTTCTGCACTGTAGAACCTCTAGGCTGCACTACAACGAGGGCTAAAGGCTTTTCGAGGGCCTCGCACGCGATTTGGCTAGCATACTTCGAAAGTTTTGAAGCCGGGACAAAGACCATGTCTAGACCAGTTTTTGCCAGTATAGGCTCCAACCCAACAACCTTTACAAGCTCACGGCTAAAACTCTTCAACTGCTCGTAATCCATAGCCTCTACAGCTTCTAAAATCTGAGCCTCACCAGCTTTACGAGCACACCCTACAAGAGGGCTAGTGGCTAGTAGCGGGTAGATGCGAGCAACAATGGATGGTTTTAAAGCTGCAACAGGTTCTGGAAATCTCACTGTTTCAGGAGCTACTAGGTCTGGATCCAACTTCTCCAAAATCCTGTACACAGCAGGCTCATCAACATACAGTTCACGCGCAATATCAGCTGCTATGGAGATGAGCTCTCTAAAACAACCCTGCTCCCACAACACAAGCCCATCAACACTCCAAGCCTCTAGAACCATTCTAAGAACATCAACAGCCTTTGACACAACATTGCCACCAACACCCATTTTCCCAGCTATCCTCGCAAGCCACGCCTCAACCTCACCAACAACATCATCTACACGTGTACCACTCCTTCCAAACACTATAGCGTTACTCGCCTCTGGAAAGACAGGTTCACCCACAAACTTCTCGAGCATTGATAGTGGTATTGGGCCTACCAAAGCAGCTAAAACGGGTACAAGCTTGGATAGACTACCAGCAAGCCTACTAGCTTCTCTAAGCCCACCACGATCTAGTAGAGGTATACCATCCACAATCTCTCTCGAAAACACCTCATCTCTATACAACATGTCCTCGACATAGCCTCTAGAAACAGCGTCTACAAGCTTCTGAGCGATACTGTCAACTAGCATTCTTGCCCATCCAATCCTGCCCTTTGAAGCCCACCAGATAGTGTTGGCAACCAGCTCCACAACCTTCCCATCAACACCTCTAACACGATCTCCTACCCACCGCGCAATAGTCTTCTTCGACAACAGTGGTATTGTTAGGATACGACTTCTCCAAGCTACAGGGCCAAAAACAGCCTCCTTCAATATCGAAGATGGGCCAAAAGCTAGTACAACGTAGACGCTAATCTTCCTAGTCCTAATAGCCTCTGCAAGACCTCTTAGCGGAGATGTCTCATACTCTACAACTCCTCGAAGAGTATCGTAGGCTTCCTCAACCTCGTCAACAAGTAGTACACCAACACCCCTCCTCTCCCCACCAACTCTAGACCAGAAGAACTCCTCGACAACGCTTGGAAGCTCAGACTCGTGGATGGTACCCCTAGTGGAGATCAAATAGTCTATGAGCTCTACAAGCTCTATGCGGAGAACCGGGGCTCTAAGCTTCTCAGATACAAACCATTCAAGGTGGCGGAGAAGAGCCGTCTTACCAGACCCATAGGGTGCAACAATGACTGGAAGCCAATACTCTTTAGAGCCGCCACGCACATACTCTTCAACCATCTTTTCAAGCGTACGTCTTAGTCTAGCATGCTCCTCGCTATAGTCACACCATCCAGAAGCTAGGCATTTGCCAACGCTAGACAATACTCTAAGCCCCTTAGAACAAGCTTCTCCCTACACTTGGCCAACACGTAAAAACCCTAAGACTCTTACCACTACAACAATAAGGTTTTTCACTTGATACAGAGCAACGCCAATGCCCCGGGTAGAAACAGTGGCCTCGAAGAGGAGAATAGTAGCCCTCCTACCCACACTAACACTATTGATACTCGCAGTATGCCAAACACTACCAGCTACAGCTACAGACAATGCAACTGTTATAGTTATTGGGCCACAGCCAGCAAACCAGCCAGACTCCTTTCTACGCACAATAATGCAACTGGTAATGGCAGTACTAATACTAGTACTACTCGCCTCAATGCTGTTGATAGTATCCAACACCTTTTCAATGCCATTACTGTAGAAACGAGGTGACATGTATAGGCTTGGGGTGAGGGTGGAGAAAAGGAGAGATCCAATAGAGGGTTTTTCAGTGTATCGAAGCAGCCTTCCCCAGTCATGTTTTCTTGGATACTATCAGGTAGACTGCTAGTGCTGCTACTAAGCCTATG